>NZ_JAALEE010000427.1:1322-13445 GCF_014145265.1 Dietzia sp. CW19
GCCACCACCAGCGGACCCGCGCACGATCCGCGCCCGGCTTCGTCGACCCCGGCGACCGGGCCGAGGCCGCGCCGTCCCAGGGCCGCCTCGAGTGCCAGCCGTCCGTCACGCCGGGTCACCCTGACCCGGCCCGGTCGGACCGGGCTCACCCCGCGTTGATGTCCGGCGAGGGGACGGACCCGATCCGGTTGAACGGGAGGATGATGGCCTGCACCTTGCCGATGATGTTCCCCCCGGGGACGGTGCCCTGGAACTCGTCGCCCATGTGGTAGCGGGAGTCGGCGGAATTGCCCCGGTTGTCACCCATCACCCAGTAGTTGCCCTCCGGAACGGTGACCGGGCCGAACGCGCAGTTGAGTGGGTTGCGTTCGAGTGCGGGCTCCGCGTTGAGGTACGGCTCGTCCAGGGGCTCCCCGTCCACGAGGAGGCCGCCGTCCGGAGAGCACCCGCCCACGGTCTGTCCGCCCACGGCGACCACGCGCTTGACCATGTCGTTCTGGTCGGGCGGGACGATGCCGATGACCCCTCCGATGTCCTGCAGGGTCCGTATCACCGGGTTGTCCGAACGGATGGACTGGTATCCCTGGTTCCAGGAATCCGGCCCCTCGAACACCACGACGTCCCCGGGCTGCGGATCGCCGAACCGGTACGAGATCTTGTCCACGAAGATCCGGTCACCCGTGCAGCCGGCACACCCGTGCAGCGTGGGCTCCATCGACTCCGACGGGATCTGGTAGACCCGCCCGACGAAGGTCTGGAAGACGAACACCAGCACCAGGGCGATCACCACCAGCAGGGGGATCTCGATGTACCAGGGCTGGCCCTTCTTCCCGGTGGTCCGCGCGTCGCGTCGGCCTCCACCCACGCCTCGAGCCGGGTCCCCGTCTTCTCGGGGGCCCGGCTCGGAGGGGTTCTGTCCAGGTGATTCGGTGCTGCTCACCCGGACGAGCGTAGTCGATCGGCCACCGCACACGGCGGCCGAGTCCGACCCGCTCTACGCGCTCAGCGCTTCTCCTTGATCTTCGCGGCCTTGCCGCGGAGGTTGCGGAGGTAGTACAGCTTGGCGCGACGGACGTCTCCGCGGGTCAGGACGTCGATGTGGTCGATGGTGGGCGAGTGCACCGGGAAGGTGCGCTCGACGCCGACGCCGAAGGAGACCTTGCGGACGGTGAAGGTCTCCCGGACGCCACCGCCCTGGCGGCGGATCACGACACCCTTGAAGACCTGGACGCGCTCCTTGGAGCCCTCGATGACCTTGACGTGCACGTCGAGCGTGTCGCCGGGGCGGAACGCCGGGATGTCGTCGCGGAGTGACTTGTTGTCGATGAAGTCGAGAGTGTTCATTGTGTTCCTCGGATGTCAGGAATTGAGGACAGAGGACCCTGGCGCCCGCCTCCCGGCGGGACGACCGGTTCGTGCCCGGATCAGCGCGACCGTCCGCGGACGCACGGATGCGCCCGGATGATCAACCTCGCTAGTGTGCCATTGTCGGCCCGCCCGCCCCAAATCAGCCCGCGCGGGGCGTCCAGCCGACGGAGGCGAGCGTCTCCAGGTCCGCCGGACGGAGATCTGCGCCGTCGAGCAGCTCAGGTCGGCGCTGCGCGGTGCGTCGTAGTGACTCGTCTCGCCGCCACCGCGCGATCTTCGCGTGGTCGCCGCTCCTGAGCACCGCGGGAACCGGCCGTCCCCGCCACTCCTCGGGTCGGGTGTAGCTCGGCCCCTCGAGGAGCCCGTCGGAGAAGGAGTCCTCCTCATGGCTGCGCTGGTTGCCCAGGACTCCCGGCAGGAGCCTGACGACGGCCTCCGCCATCACCAGGACCGCCACCTCTCCCCCGATGAGCACGTAGTCGCCGATGCTCACCTCTTCCACGTCCATCCGTGTGGAGGCCTCGTCGATCACCCGCTGGTCGATCCCCTCGTATCTGCCGCATGCGAAGAGCAGGTGACCGCGACGGGCGTACCGGTGGGCGTCGTCCTGGGTGAAGGGCCGGCCGGCGGGAGTGGGCACGATGAGGAGAGACCGTTCTGCGGAGTCGTCCGCGGGCGGGGGTACCAGCTCGTCGAGAGCCTCACCCCAGACCGTCGGCCTCATGACCATGCCGGGGCCCCCACCGAACGGGGTGTCGTCGACGGACCGGTGCACGTCGTGGGCCCACGCACGGAGGTCGTGGACCTCGAGATCCAGGATTCCGCGATCGATGGCCCGCCCGGGCAGCGCCAGACGGAGCGGGGCGAGATAGTCCGGGAACGCGGTGACGACGTCGAGCCGGAGTCGCGGAGCGGGAACCGTGTCGTCGGTCCCCGTCACGAGGTCCCCAGATCGAGTAGTCCCTCCGGTGGGTCGATGACGCACGTGCCGGCACCGAGGTCCACCTCGGGCACGATCCGGGTGACGAACGGCACGAGCGCGTCCGCACCGTTCGCGAGGCGCACCGCGAGCAGTTCCCCACCCGGCGTGTGGACTACCTCGGTGACCTCACCGAGTTCTGCCCCACCGGTGTCGAGGGCCCGCAGGCCCACCAGTTGGTGGTCATGGAACTCGTCCGGATCCCCGGTCTCCGGCAACGCCTCAGAGTCCACGAGCAGGAGCATCCCGCGCAACTCGTCGGCGGAGTTGCGGTCCGAGACGCCCTCCAGGCGCACGAGAAGCCGCCCGGAATGATCCCGGGCGGCTTCTACGGTGACCTCTCGGTCCGTGACGTTGTTCCCCTTGCCGGTGCGGCCCAGCAGGCGCTCGCCCACCGCGAAACGGTCACGGGGCGAGTCGGTCCGCACATCCACCACCAGCTCACCGCGGACTCCGTGGGATTTGACGACGCGGCCCACGACGAGTTCCATGGTGTCCTTCCGGTGCGGGTGGGTTCCGAGTGGGACTAGCGGTCGGTGTCGACCACGTCGACCCGCACGTCCGGCCCGCCGACGGCGGAGACGATCGTCCGGATCGCGGAGGCGGTACGGCCGCCGCGGCCGATGACGCGTCCGAGGTCCTCGGGCGACACGGTCACGCGGATCACCGTGCCGCGCCGACCGCCGCTCGACCTGACGGACACCGCGTCGGGATCCGACACGATGCCGCGGACGAGATGGTCGACGGCGTCGACGACCATGTCACTCATCGGACTCAGGCCTCGGCGTTCTCGGCGTCGGGCGACCCGGCCTCGGCGGACTCGGCCTCGGAGGCCTCGGCGGCGGCCTTCTTCGCGTCGTCCTCGGCCTTCTTCGCCTCTTCGGCCTTCTTGGCCTTCTCGGCCTTGCGCTTGGTGGTGATGGCCTCGGCGGACGGCTCGCCCTGGGCCTCCTCGAGCGCCTTGTTGAACAGCTCCAGCTTGCTGGGCTTGGGCTCGGCGACCCGGAGGGTGCCCTCGGTGCCCTCGAGGCCCTTGAACTTCTGCCAGTCGCCGGTGATCTTGAGGAGCGCCTCGACGGCCTCGGTGGGCAGGGCGCCCACGCCGAGCCAGTACTGCGCACGCTCGGAGTCGATCTGGATGAAGCTCGGCTCCTCCTTGGGGCGGTAGAGCCCGATCGTCTCGATGGCGCGTCCGTCGCGGCGGGTGCGGGCGTCGGCCACGACCACCCGGTACTGCGGGTTACGGATCTTGCCGAGGCGGGTGAGCTTGATCTTGACGGCCATGTGGCGTCTCGCTTTCTCTTGCGGGTCACGTGGCGATTCAGCGACTCCCGCACCTGTTGCGGGGCCCGGTTTCGCCTTCCGGGTGACCGCCGTTCGGCGCGGGCACCCGTTCGCGACCAGCACGACGGGACCCACCGGTGACGGCGTCCAGCGCACCAGTCTAAACGCCCCGCCACCGCTGGTACCAATCGGTGCCCGCGCGGCCGACCGGGTCAGCGCTTGGGGAACTTCAGGTCGTTCAGATCGATGCCCTCGAGTCCCGGGGGGAGCTTGTCGAGTCCGGGCGGCATCTGGGACAGATCCGGCATCCCTCCGGGGGGCATCCCCGGCATCCCCGGCATCCCCGGAGGCATCCCCGGCATCCCACCGGGCATCATTCCCCTGTTCTTGGGCTGGGTCGGCCCGCGGCCCTTGCCCTTGCCCTTCTTGCCCTTGCGCTGGTTCTTCCGGCCGGCTCCGGGCATGCCCATCTGACCCGCCATGCGGCTCATCATCTTGCGGGCCTCGAAGAACCGGTCCACCAGCTGGTTGACGTCGGTGACCGTGACACCGGAACCCTTGGCGATGCGCTGGCGGCGGGATCCGTTGATGATCTTCGGATCGGCACGCTCCTCCGGCGTCATCCCCCGGATGATCGCCTGGATACGGTCCAGGTACTTCTCGTCGATGTCGCCGACGGCCGCCTTCATCTCCTTGCCCCCGGGCAACATTCCCAGCAGGTTTCCGATGGGGCCCATCTTGCGGATCATCAGCATCTGGTCGAGGAAGTCCTCGAGCGTGAGCTCCCCCGAGCCGATCTTGGCCGCGGTCTTCTCCGCGTCCTTGGCGTCGAAGACGGTCTCGGCCTGCTCGATGAGCGAGAGCACGTCGCCCATGCCGAGGATCCGGCTCGACATGCGGTCGGGGTGGAAGACGTCGAAGTCCTCGAGCTTCTCGCCGTCGGAGGCGAACATGATCGGGGTGCCGGTGAGCTCACGGACGCTCAGCGCGGCGCCGCCACGGGCGTCGCCGTCGAGCTTGGTCAGGACGACGCCGGTGAAGCCGACCCCCTCGCGGAAGGCCTCCGCGGTCATCACCGCGTCCTGGCCGATCATCGCGTCGAGGACGAAGAAGGTCTCGTCCGGCTGGACCGCGTCACGGATGCCCCTGGCCTGGGCCATGAGCTCCTCGTCGATACCCAACCGGCCGGCGGTGTCGACGATCACGACGTCGTGCATCTTGGCACGGGCGTGCGCGAGGCCCCGCTGGGCCACGGCCACCGGCTCCTGCACGCCGACGACCTCGCCGTCTCCCCCGACGGACGTGCCGGGATGGGGTGCGAAGACCTGCACGCCCGCGCGCTCGCCGACGATCCGGAGCTGGTCGACCGCACCCGGCCGCTGCAGGTCGCACGCGACGAGGAGCGGGGTGTGACCCTGGCCCTTGAGCCAGTACGCGAGCTTTCCCGCCAGAGTGGTCTTACCCGCACCCTGCAGACCGGCGAGCATGATCACCGTCGGGGGTTGCTTGGCGAACTCGATGCGCCGCGCCTGGCCACCCAGGATCGCGGTGAGTTCGGCGTCGACGATCTTGACGACCTGCTGCGCGGGGTTGAGGGCCTCGGACACCTCGGATCCCTTGGCCCGTTCCTTGACGCGCGAGATGAACGTGCGCACGACGGGAAGGGCGACGTCCGCCTCGAGCAGCGCCAGGCGGATCTCGCGCGCCGTCGCGTCGATGTCGGCGTCGCTGAGCCGCCCCTTCCCGCGCAGGTCCTTGAGCGCACCTGCCAGGCGATCGGACAAGGAATCGAACACGGCTACAGCTCCCTGGGTCGCGGGCCGGGGGCGTGGTGGCCCCGGCGTCGTCGACGACGACTGCTCACAGGGTATCGGCACGCCCCACGCCGGGCGTGGCGGGATCGCGCCGGGGAAGCAGCGACTCCACCTCCGTGGCCGTGCTGAGCACCGCTCCGGGGCCGGACAGGGCGAAGACGTCCTCGACCGCGGCGCCGCGGGTCCGCACCACGACCCAGTCGATCCTCGCCCCCTTGCCCAGGATCGACGCGATGACCTTGGCGAACAACCCCGGTCTGTCCTCGGCCCGCACCTCGAGCAGGATGCCGTCGGCATCCGTCCGTCGATTGACCAGGACCGAGGACCTGGCCTGGGGCGGTCCGATCAGGCGGGAGGCGTTGCGTGCGAGCGCGGCCCTCAGCGAGGCCGACACCCCGGAGTCTACCGCCCGGCGCAGGTCCTGGCGGAGGACCTTCGGGTCGACGGGGTCGCCGAAACGGGTGGACACCGTCATCCTCGCGCGTACCCCACCGGGTGGGCGCAGGTCGATCTCCGCGTCGACGATCTCCAGCCGGTGCGCGGCGAGGACCTCGGCCGTCACCGCGAGGGACTTGCCCGAGCCCGGGACCACGAGGGTGATCTCGTGATTGGTCCCCGTCCCGGCGGGGCGCAGGTCCACCACGACGTCGGGGGGGCCGTGCGGCCGGGTGGCGTCGACGGTCGGCGCCTCCACCGCGCCGGGTTGCGACCCCATCCGGTCCCGGCACGCATCGACCAGCATCGCGTGTGCCCTGGCCCTGCCCGGGGTCCAGACCGTCGGCCCTGTGGCCAGCGAATCGGCCTCGGTGAGCGTGGCGAGCACGTCGAAGGCGGTCGCGTCCCGGTCGAGCGTGGCCAGCACGGAGTCGGCCGTCGCCGGGTCCGAGGGGTCACGCCTGGTCGCGGTCACGGCCAGCAGCAGGTGGTGCCGGACGATCCGGACCAGGGTGTCGACGTCGTCGGGATCGAGCCCCATCCGTCGCACGATGGGGCCGACCATCTCGGCGCCCGTCTCGCTGTGGTCGCCCTCGCGACTCTTGCCGAGGTCGTGCAGCAGCGCAGACAGCAGGAGCAGATCTGCGCGCGCGACCGAGGTGGTCAGCCGGGAGGCCTCCACCGCGGTCTGGACCAGGTGACGATCGACGGTGTAGACGTGAGCCCGGTCCCTGGCGGGCAGATCCCTCACCTCTGACCACTCGGGGATCATCCGCTCCCACAACCCGCTCCGATCCAACGCCTCGACGACCGGCACCTGGCCCTCACCGGAGCCCAGCAGGACGAGGAGGTCCGAGAGCGCCTCGGCGGGCCACCGACCCTCGGGGACCGGCGAACGCTCCACCAGTACCCCGAGCGTCGAACCGGCCACGGGGAGCCCGAACCGGGCCGCCGCCGCCGCCACCCGTAGTGGGAGCCACGGGTCCTCGGTGACACGGGCGTTCCTCGCGAGTGCCACCTCACCGGCGTGCTCCACCACGCCGTCGTCGAGTGGTCTGCGGACCGGCGATCTGCGCAGCAGCCCGGTCAGACCGCGGGAGGACAGCGACGCGCACGAGCCCCGGATGGCCTGATCCGCGGTGAACGCGATGGTCCGGGAGGCGTCACTGAGCGCACGGGCGAGGTCGAAGCGATCGCCCAGCCCGAGCGCCAGCCCCACCTCGTCCCCGTACTCGGCGTGCAGTACCTCCCGGGGCCGCCCGCTCACCCGGTGGAGCTCCGTCCGCGCGTCGAGCACGAGCCGGTGCGCGGCCGTCAGCCCTCCGGGGACGACCGGGCGCCCGTCACTGAGGTGTGCGACCGCGAGCGCGGTGACCAACTGTGAATCCCGCAGGCCGCCCACGCCGTTCTTGAGATCGGGTTCACTCCGGTGCGCGATCACGCCGGACCGCTGACGCCGGGCCACGGCGGCGGCCACGAGATCGTCGAACCGGGAGGCGATCTGGTCACGCCACTGGCGCCGGGCGCCGTCGACCACGAGCGCGCCCAGGTCCGCGTCCCCGGCGATCACCCGGGCGTCCAGCAGACTCAATCCCACCGAGACGTCCGCAGCCGCCACCGCGAGACACTGGTCCACGGTCCGGACACTGTGATCCAGGCCCACGCCCGAGTCCCACAGGGGGTACCACATGGCGTCGGCGAGTTCACCGACGTCGCGGTCGGGTCGTCGCTCGTGCACCAGCACCAGGTCGAGGTCGGAGTACGGGAGCACCTCGCGCCGGCCGAGCCCGCCGAAGGCCACGAGGGCGAACCCGGACCCCGGTCCGATCCCGGCCTCCTCCGCGAGCCGTCCGAGTTCCATCTCGTACAACTCGCACAGTGCGTCCCGCAGGTGCGCCGCGGGGAGGTCGGCCGTCGCGGCCGAGAGGATCTGCTCGCGTCCGTCCCGCAGCGCCATGGCCCGCTCACCGTCCCCCGTCAGGCTCACGTCGTCCCTCTTTCCCTCATGAGTGTGTCTCCAGACTGTCGGCCCCGTGTCACCTCGTGGCGGCCACGGTGTTTCGCTTCTGTGAACGCCTGTGCACCCCCACCGAGATCGACGGTGAGGCAGGGGGAATGACTGAGAAACGCGGTCGACCCCGGGTCCGGGGTCGACCGCGCCTCGTGGTGTCGTCGATCAGATCGCGGCGTCGCCCGCCTCGCCCGTGCGGACCCGGACGATGCTCTCGACGTGGGTCACCCAGACCTTGCCGTCGCCGATCTTCCCGGTTCGCGCGGCATCCACGACCAGCTGGACGACCGTGTCGGCGGTCTCGTCGTCGACGACCACCTCGACCCTGATCTTGGGGACGAAGTCCACGGCGTACTCAGCACCGCGATAGACCTCGGTGTGACCCTTCTGGCGGCCGTAACCCTGGACCTCACTGATGGTGAGACCGTGGATTCCCGCCTGTTCGAGTGCTGCCTTGACGTCGTCGAGCGTGAACGGCTTGACGATCGCGGTGACGAGCTTCATGTCAGGGGTTCCTTTCGCAGATGTCGGCTCAACGGATGAGCGCGTTGGTGGAGGCCTCGTACGCGGACTCCGCGTGCTCGGCGCCGTCGATACCGGACTGCTCGTCCGTCTCGTTGATGCGCCATCCCAGCGGGCGGCAGATCACGTAGGCGATCGCGGTCATGATGGCGGTGAAGACGAGCGCCGCCACGGCGATCACGATCTGGACCACGAGCAGCTTCCACCCGTCCGCCGAGTAGAACACGCCGGCATCGGTGTCGAAGGTGCCGGTGGCCAGGAGGCCGATGGCGATGGTGCCCCAGAGACCCGCCACGAGGTGGACGCCCACGACGTCGAGCGAGTCGTCGTAGCCGAAGCGGTGCTTGAGTCCCACGGCGAGGGCACACAGGGCGCCGGACACGGCACCGAGGGCGATCGCGCCGAGGGGGTGGACCGATCCCGCGGCCGGGGTGATGGCGACCAGACCGGCGACGACGCCCGAGGCCGCACCGAGGCTGGTCGGATGACCGTCCCTGATCCGCTCGGTGAGGAGCCAGCCGAGCATCGCGGCGGCCGTGGCGACGGTGGTGTTGATCCAGGCCAGGCCTGCGGCACCGTTGGCACCGAACGCCGAACCGGCGTTGAAGCCGAACCAGCCGAACCACAGCAGACCGGCGCCGAGCATGACGACCGGGAGGCTGTGGGGCCGGAACGCGGTGCGGCCGAAGTCGTAACGCTTGCCGATCAGCAGGACGAGGACCAGCGCCGCCATACCGGCGTTGATGTGGACGACCGTGCCACCGGCGAAGTCGACCGGGGCCACTGCCGCGGTGAGACCGCCCTCACCGTCGTCGACGGTGCCGAAGATCATCGAGGCGAGGCTGTTCTCCGAATGCGAGAGGAGCCCGCCGCCCCAGACCATGTGGGCCATGGGGAAGTAGGCCAGCGTGACCCACACGGCGGCGAAGGTCAGCCAGGTACCGAACTTCACGCGCTCGGCGATGGCTCCCGAGATGAGGGCGACGGTGATGATCGCGAAGGTGACCTGGAAGCCCACGTCGACGACCTGCGGGTAGGCGCCCGATGCGGACGTCACCCAGTTGTCGGCGTCGCCGATCACCCCGGCGAGACCGAACATCTCGAAGGGGTTCGCGAAGAGACCGAGCACGTCCTGCTCGCCGTAGGACATCGACCAGCCCCACAGCACGTAGACGATCCCGACGACCCCCATCGCGCTGAACGACATCATCATCATGTTGAGCACTGACTTCTGGCGGGACATCCCGCCGTAGAACATCGCCAGTGCGGGCGTCATGAGCAGGACCAGGGATGCCGCCATGAGCATCCAGGCCGTGTCTCCCGCATCGATCTCCGTTGTCGCCTCCTGGGCGAGCAACAAGACACTGTCACCTCTCACGGTGAGGTCCTCCTCGTCTCCATGGTGAGCGTTTGTCACTCACTCTCGGTTCAGAAGAATTCCTTTCCGCTGTTTCGGTCGATGCGCGGGCGTGTTTCCGGTCTGTAACGTGGCCGGCCCTGTGGTTCCGATCGTGTGTCCTGGGTACCCGCGCGTCCTAGGTCCCGAGCAGGGCGTCGACGAAGGCGTCCGCCGTGAAGGGCGCCAGATCGTCGGCTCCCTCGCCCAGTCCGACGAGCTTGACCGGGACCCCGAGTTCGTGTTGGACCTGGAAGACGATGCCGCCCTTGGCGGTGCCGTCGAGCTTGGTCAGCACCACTCCGGTGATGTCGACGACCTCCTTGAACACGCGCGCCTGCATGAGGCCGTTCTGCCCCGTCGTCGCGTCGATCACCAGCAGCACCTCGTCGACCGGGGTCTTCTTCTCCACGACCCGCTTGACCTTTCCGAGCTCGTCCATGAGCCCGGTCTTGGTGTGGAGGCGGCCGGCGGTGTCCACCAGGACCGCGTCCACCCCGGTCTCGACACCCCGGGCGACCGCGTCGAACGCCACCGACGCGGGGTCCGCGCCCTCCTTGCCCCGCACGACCTCCGCTCCGACCCGTTCGGCCCAGGTCTGGAGCTGGTCGGCGGCCGCTGCGCGGAAGGTGTCGGCGGCACCGAGCAGGATGTGGCGTCCGTCCGCCACCAGGACGCGGGCGAGTTTGCCGGTGGTGGTGGTCTTGCCGGTGCCGTTGACCCCGACGACGAGGATCACGGCGGGGGTGCCGTTGTTCGGCAGCGCACGAAGCGAGCGGTCGTACTCGGGGTGGAGGTTGTCCACGAGGGCCTGCCGCAACAGGCCCCGGACCTCGGCCTCCGTGCGGATCTGCCTGGTCGCGATGTCCTCACGCAGGCGGTCGACGACGCGCTGGGTGACCGTGGTGCCCAGGTCCGCCATGATCAGCGTGTCCTCGATCTCCTCCCACGCGTCCTCGTCGAGATCACCTGCGCCCAGGAGCCCGAGCAGCCCCTGACCCACGGCGCCCTGGGAGCGCGCCAGCCGACCGCGGAGGCGGTCCAGGCGCCCCTCGGACGGGTCGATCCGCTCGACGGGGGCGACCGGGGAGGGGGCCCCGGTGATCAGCTCGGTCGTGGGGACCGGGACCTCCTCGTCCGGGACCTCCGGCGGTACCACCACCGGTTCGACGGGCGCGGGTTCCACGACGACCGTGTCGTCGCTCGGACCGGGTTCGGTGTCCGGCTCGGGCACGACCGGCGTCTCGACCGACCGGGGGGTCTCGACCGTGTCGGCCGGGCGGGGTGTGTCGACGGGGCGGGGTGTCTCGACGGGGCGGGGTGTCTCGACCGACCGGGACGTCTCGCGCGGCAGGGGTTCCCTCGGGGGTGCCGCGGTGGCGGTCCCGCCCGCCTCGGTGAACGAGAAACCCGTCCCCGCCTGGTAGTTGCCGGAGCGTTCCTCACGGGTGAGTTCCCTGCGCTCCTCCGGCCTGCTCAGCGAGATCTGTCGCTTCTTGCGCAGCTGCAGGCCCACGACCAGCGCGAGCACGGCGAGCAACAGGACGGCGACGACGGCGATGATGATCCAGGTGGTGTTCACGGTGCCCAGTATGGACGACGACCCCCGTCCTCATCCCGGCCCCGGGCGGCGTGGGCGGACCTAGACTGGCGCGCGTTCCCGTAAGGAGGTGTCCGCGCGTGACCGAGGTCGCTGCCCCGCACGTCCCGGTCAGGGCCCGGAGGCCACACCTCCGGCGCGCCCCTGCGTTTCCCACCTGGGCCGCCAAGACGGTCATGGCCGTGACGGGCCTGGTCTTCACCTCGTTCGTCGTGGTGCACATGATCGGCAACCTCAAGGTGTTCGGCGGCGCGGCCGGTTTCGACGGTTACGCCGAGTGGCTGCGGACGCTGCTGCACCCCCTGGTGCCGCACGAGGGGGTGCTGTGGGCCCTGCGGGTGGTGCTGGTGCTGAGCCTGGTGGCACACGTCGGGTGCTCGGTGGTGCTCGCGCGACGGTCCCGGGCGTCAGCGGGTCCTCGTCGTCGCCGCACCGGACTGACCGCCGCGTCCTTCGGCGCGCGATCCATGATGCTGACCGGCATCGTGATGCTGCTGTTCGTGGTCTTCCACGTCCTGGACATGACCACCGGCACACCGCCGGCCGCCAGCGACTCGTTCGTCCCCGGTTCGGCGTACGCGAACCTCGTGGCCAGCCTCGCCAGGCCCTGGGTGGCCGCGTTCTACGGGTTCACCATGGTCCTGCTGGCGGTGCACGTCGCGCACGGCGTCTGCACGGCGGCGGGCGATCTCGGGGTGACGGGCATCCGGAGCC
>NZ_JAALEE010000428.1:0-7896 GCF_014145265.1 Dietzia sp. CW19
CTGTGGACTGATCTCGTGCGGGCCGCAACGCCCGAACCGTTGCAGTCCCAGATGAAAAGCCTGGCCGCCACCACCGTCGCCAACTATGCCGAGCATCCGGGGCTGGGGCCCGCCCTGCGCCGAGCGGCGCAGCGGGCCGCCAAACGGTACGCCGTCGAAGACCTGGGGGTGCCATCGAATCCGCGGCATCCCACGGTCTACGACTTCTTCGACGACTACCTGCGCCTGGCCTACCAGGTCCAAGACCGCTCGCAGGCCAACGCCTGGTGCGGCCGGTGGTGGGCGCACGAGGGCGTGCTGTTTCGTGTCCGGGCGATGTGGCGGAGCTACGAGTACCTGGCGGTGACCGATCCCATGCGAGCCGACGAGATTTTCCTGCGCACGGTCGGCGATCACCACATGAAGGTCCTCCTGAGCCCCGAGTCGCCGATGTCGTCCTGCCGATCACACCACGAGCCCTCCGAGCTACTGCGCTCCGATCCGATGGAGAAGACCCGATGAACAGCCACAACCGCCAGCAGCACATGTCGATGCTCGCCCGGGCCAGCCGCGTCGCCGGCCACAACGGCAGGTTTCGGGAACGCACCCATTACCTGACCGCTGCCGAGCTGCGCACCGTGCCTATCACCCGACTACTCCGAGAGACAGCCTGGGCAGATCGCCCCGACGCTTCCGACCAGTGGCGAGACGAACGGCGCCATATCGTCGCTGACGAGTTCGCCCGCCGGGGCTTCGACACCGCCGCCGCCGACCTCTGGTCCCGGTGGGAGCCTGCCGACTACGACAGCCACGCCCTGCTCCAAGAGCAACGCCGCCTCGAGGCAGAGCTCGCTTCCCAGGAGCAGGCCATACAGACTGATCCACGGCAGGCGATGACAGTGCTGTGGGCGACCTCGACGCTGGTCACCGCCGCGACGGTGACTGAGTTGATCGACGGTGACGAAGTCATGGAGCGGGTAACCACCGCACTGTCGCAAGTATGGGAAGGACTCGAGACCGATCCGGCCATCGGCGGCGAGCTGGACATGACCACCGGGGCCGATCTGGCCGCAAGCCTCGCCAGCGCGGCGACCGCCACCGCGGAGACCAGCATCGCCCCCGAACTCGCCTCGACCTCCCCCGAGGTGGAGGCGGACGTCGAGCTGTAGCACGGTCGGGCGAGGAGGTCCCCGCGGATCACGAGGTGGACCGCGATCTCTCTCCCGGCCTGTAGGGCGACATCACAGCTCGGGCCCCTGCGCCGGCTCATGGCCGGGCGCAGGGGTTTCGTGCCGAGCGGGCTCGTCCGGATCCGCCTCAACATCGCCCGGTCGCGAACTGAACGGGTCCGCGACATCAAAGCCACGGGCCGCGAACGGGTCGCCACCGAATAGGCCCCGGCGAGCCTGTTCTGCGTCGTGCGCGAGGGGGGAGGCGGTGAACGGGTCCGCCGCGTCCGGGTCGGCGGTCTCCTCCGCAGGCCCGTGGACGAGTCGATCGTGCTCGACCAGGACGGCGGCGGCGTAGTCGGCCAGCTCCGTGTTCATGCCGGGATGACGCGGCGGGAGCGGGCCAAGTGGAGCAGGCGCATCCTCGCCCTCTTCGGGCTCGGCTGCCGGCTCTGCGCCTTGCTCGGCCGCCGGCTTCGCGTTGGCCGTGGTGTCGGCGTTCTCCTCGGCGGCCGGTTTGGCGAAGTAGTCGTCGATGGCGGCGATGATGTCGCGGCCATTAGCGGGTAGTGCGGCGGGAGCGGTGTGCTTCGGTTTCTCGTCGGCCGAGGCGGGCTGGCTGTCGTCTTCCGGACTCGGCTCAGTGGGCGAATGAGTTTCAGGGTCGGCGGCGCGGTGGAGGCTGCCGTCCATGAGGTCGTCCACGGCGGCTTCGAGTGCGTCGGTGCGGTCGATCCCATCGGCGATGTAGTCGTTCATCGCCTGGTGGATTAGCGCCATAGCGTTCCGGTCGCGCTCGATGGCCTGTCGGGTGTTGCCGGGTAGGTAGTCGGGCAGCTCCGTTTCGGCGTCGAGCGTGTCGAGCAGGCGGTCACGAACGGCGGTGATGGCTTCGGCGAGATCGTGGCCGGCGTCGAAGTGGCGCTGGCAGGTGGTGCGCCACAGGGCGACGAGCTGAGGATCGTCGCGCAGCTGCGTGGTCAGCGCGACGGGCAGACCGTCGAGCAGGTGTTGCGAGTAGTCGCCGATGAGATGGCTGCGCGCGGCGTTGTAGCGGTCGGCCATCCGGTCGGGGTCGTCGGCGGCGGCCAGGGCCTCGCGCAGTTGCTCAGTTGCGGTGGTGTGGCCCTCGTCGCGGTCCAGCGCCGCCTCGAGCACCCCGCGGGAGGTGGCCAGTCGGTCGTCGACCTCGGGGTCCAGGTGCGGGGCCTCGGTGTCCAGATCGAGTGGGGGCTCGGTCACCGCGTAGGCGTGGTTCTCGTGACGGCCGCGCGTCAGTGCGACGTACAGGCCCCGACGGTTGGTCGCCTCGTCGACGACGGTGCGGGCTACGTCGACGGTGATGCCCTGGGCGCGGTGGATCGTGCTCGCGTAGCCAAGCTCGGTACTGCCGGCGACGTAGTCGGCATCAAGGGTGACCCGGCCGCGGTGGCGCAGGTGCCGCACGGTCAGAGATCCGTCTTTGCCGACCTTCTCTACCCGCCACCGGTCACCGTTGTGCACCCGCGAACCGGGGCGGGTGCCGCCCTTGGGACGCAGCGAGCCATTGTTGGATCGGGTCACGACGATGTCGCCGCGGCCGGCGGCCTGGTCGTCGGCCAGATCGACGGTGCGCCTCCTCTCGGCGGCCCCGCTGTCACGGTGACGATTCTGGATCTGGGTGTTGAGTTCCCGCACTGTCGCGGTGGTGGAGGCCAGCACGATGCCGTCGCGGCCGGCATCGACGTCGGCGAAGTGATCGTCCACCACGGCCGGGATCATCTCGTCTCGCCCGCCCCCGTGGATCCAGCCCTTGCTCGCATGGAAGTCCAGCGCGGACGCCTCTCCCGCGCGGATGGCGATCGACGCACTCGCTTGGGCGGTGTCGTCGCCAAAGCGCACCACATCGGTCAGCTCGGGGGCGTTGGTCTCGGAGGCGACCAGCCGCATGAGGCCACCGGATTCGACGGCGTCGAGCTGCGCGGGATCTCCGACCATCCGCACCACGGCGCCCCGGTCGCGGGCGATCTCCACCAGCGCCGCGACGTCCTTGGTGGAGGCCATCGCGGCCTCATCGAGCAGCAGCATCGCGCCCGGTGTGATGGTGACCGCCAGATGGTCGGGTCTGCGGGCCTCGACGCCCATTTGGGACAGCGTTCCGCGCCACCGGTAGGTCAGGGAGGCGACGGTGTACGCGGTGACACCGATCTCCTCGCCGAGGGTTTCGGCTGCCACCGACGACGGTGCCAGGGCGATGACCTGACGGCCCGATTCCTGCCACGCCTTCGCCACGGCCTGCATCGAGGTGGTCTTGCCGGTGCCGGCCGGTCCGACTCCGGCGGCGACGAGTTGACCCGACAGGCAGAAGTGCTCGGCCAGTGCCCGCTGTCCGGGGTTCAGGGTCCGACCACTGTCTGACTCGAGAGCGGTGATGGTTTCGTGCAGGTTCTCGCCGGTGGTGAACAGCGGCACGGGAGTGCGCGCGGCATCGACTACGTCGCGCTCTGCTGCGAGCATCGCCTCCGACGTGTGCAGCAGTTCGCCGTGGCGGTCGAGGACACTGAGCCCGTCCGATGCGCGGCGCAGTTCTGTCGGCGTCTCGATAATCTCGGGGGTCGCCAGAGCGAGCGAGTCCCGGCGCAACGCGTGAGTCACAACCTCGTCGACGGCGGCCTGGTGGGCGGCGGGCGAGTCGAACTCCACGTCCGTCAGTTGGGCCTCGACCACGGCCCGGACATGGGCGTGGGTCCATGTGGCGCGGGCATCGGACACTGTCTCGACGGCGCGGGCGGCCTCCGTCTCGACGGCCTCGAGCTCGCGCACGTCGGCGTTCTTCTTCGCCTGGGCGTCGGGGTTGAGTGCGGAAGCGACCATCTGGTCAACGGCCTTCTCGGACCCCAGGTGACGCGCGGCCAGACGGCGCCACGTCGACTGAAGTTCGGCCAGCGAGCGAGCCTCCTGCTTGCCCTCTCGAGTGTCGAGGGTGGCTTGCTGCAACAGCGCGAACTGCACAGCCTGGGTGGGAGCACGGCCGTGCTTGTCGCGATACTCGGCGAGTAGTTCATCCCGGCGTACCTCGATCATCTGACGCCGCGAGGAGAACGCCCGGCACAGCGCCTGGTCGACGCCGGCGACCTCCCACACCGGCTGCTTGCCCCGGCTCGGGTAGCGGGCCTCGAACTGCACGCCCAGATCCCGGCGCAGGCGGTCCACGATCGCGGCGTTGTACCGCTGTGACGCGGCCACCGCGTGCCTGTGCAGCGCCTTACTGTCCAAAGCGGACCACCGTCCGTCGGCGCCCAGCACCTTGTTCGACACCGCGCAGTGGGTGTGCAGGTTCGGGTCGCCGGCGCGGGTGTCGTAGTGGTCGAACTGCGCCACGATCAGACCGTGGGTGTCGATTTGCTGCTCACTGCGATCACCCCTGCGGGTGAAGGCTGCCTCGCGCTCGATCCACGCCAGCGAGTCGTTCACGCACTCCCGGTGAATGCGCTCGATCGACTGCCGGGTGTCGGTGTCGACGAGCGCCCATAGTGCGCTGACCGACTTTTGCGGAGTGAACACCAGGTCCATCCCGGCGACCGGCTGACGCACGCTGGAGCGCTGAGCCGCGGCCCACGAGAGCAACTCACGCTCGGTGGCCGGCTGGTGTCCGAACTTGGCGCGGTAGTGCTTGTCCGCCAGCGTGCGCCACGCCTCCGAGGTGACGGCTTTGTCGATCGTGTGGCCCTCGTTGACCATCTCCCGGAGCGTGGCGTTGTAGTCCTCAACGAGCGGGATCTCGTTTCGGAACTCGGGGAACTTCCGGCCCAGCGCCGTGTCTTTCAGGTCGGCGCTGGCTTCGAGCATGGCGTCGGTGTTCGGGTGACGGCCCTCGCCGAACAGCGCCTTCATCTGCTCCTCAGAGACCGTGCCAGACACCAGGCTGATCTCCGACAACGCTTCCAGGCCCGCGCCGTGCCAGCGGCCCGGCGGGGTGCCGTTGGCGGTGTAGTAGTCGGTCAGCTCCTGGCCACGTTCACGCAGCCGGTCGGCGGTGGCTACCTGACGGGTCAGGTAGCTGTAGCCGTCCCCGGCGTGCAGCACGTGGAGCGTCATCACGACGCCCACTTTAGACGCCGCATCGCGCCCGGTCACCGGCGTGTCTGAGTTTCAGCCAGAGGTGTGTAGGTTCTGGCTTGGCACTAAGCGAGTACAGCGAGCGTGGGTCAAGCCTCTAGAGAGGGTGAGGACTAGTGCACAGAGCAGCGCAGCACTAGTCTGGGCAACTGGCGGTCGATAGAGTCGAGGTCACCGATCAACAAGCGAGGGGACCAACGCAGATAGCCAGGACGTCCGAACGCACCAGCGCCCGCAACCGCGCCCGGCAGGCACTCGCCGAGAAGCAGAGGGCCCGACGCGAACGCGACGAGCGCATGGAAGCCGCGGCCACGCGCTACTTCGCCGCCGCCGACGCCATCGAGCGCGCCCGCCGCGACGCTGGCCAGGCGATCCAAGACCTCATCGCCGAAGGCGAGCCCCGCGCTGAGATCGCCGAACTACTCGGCATCACCACCCGCGACATCAAGACAGCACTCGACGCCCTTAACGACGACAGCCAGGACCAGGACGAGGGTGAGAGTGTGCCGGCGGACCCGCAGGAGTCCGCACACCAGGACACCACCGATGAGGACCGCGACGTGGCATGAGCGTCAATGGCGACATCCCGCTGCCGGGGCTGGAGTACGAACCCTGGCCCCGGCACAACACTGTCCTCGCTACGCGGCGTCCTTACAGTTCGACACTGCCGCCCACCCAGGCGGCGATCGACGCGTTCTGGTCCCGGGTCGTCAAAGCGCCCGGGGACGGGTGCTGGTTTCTCATTTCAGCGATCAGCGGTGTCGACGGGTATACACGCCTGACCTGGAGACGCGGCGGGGTCAGCCGCACTGAATCAGGGCACCGATTCGCCCTCCTACTCGCCGGCCAACTGACAGACGAGGTCGTGGCCGAACACCGCTGCAACGAACCCCTGTGCGTACGCGTCGACCCGGGACATGTCGTCGCCTCCACCCAGTCAGCAAACCTGCGCTACGCCGTCGCGTGCGGACGCACCGGAGCCATCCGCAACCCCGACCAACACACCAACCGCCACGCCCGGTCCCTGGCAGTACGAGACGCCCTCGCCTCCGGCTGGAACCCCGACGCCTACGCCCGCGCCTGTGGCAACGCCGCGCCCCTCGACACACCCTCACTGTTCTAGAGCCTGGGGAGTACAGTCGTCCGCAGAGATGGCCTCGCCGACGGCGGGGCCTTTCTTTTTGGCGGCCCCGGATGTGTCAGCGGGCCACTGTGTGTCGACGTTGCCGGCGCAGCTGCCAGTACCGCGGGATCGTCCACCGCGGCGGGGTCCTATCGATCACCCACAGCGCTATCGCCGACCGATAGCGCACATCGTGTCGCACCGCGAACGACCAATGACCCACGAACCACGCCAGCAGATCCAGCGCCGCTACATCACTGGCGAACACGCCAATCACCGCGTAGAAGCCACCCATCCCACGCGCGAGGCCGGAGGCAAGACCAGAACGCCACCAGCGGCGACAACAGTAGCCAGCAGCGCGGGCCCAGATCCCACATCTGGACTCCTCCTTTGTCGTCTTCTGCCCTCACCCGCAAATGTCACCAGCCCGATCTGGTCGATCGTGCGCAGCGATGAGCAGTCTGTCGAATCCACGGAAGGTAATTTCCGTGAGAGGTGTGTTTATGTACGAACTATTCATACGGTGTTCGCTGTGCGGTGCACACGGGTTGTCTCCAGGTTCTCAAGCCGGGCCGACGATGACATCGGACGACACCAGCAGGGCGGCAGCAGCTCGCCACCATCCGCGCACTCAGAGAGCAGATATCTGATGAAGATTGTTCAAATCACCGATACGCACAATTCCGCTCATGGCGGGATCTCTAACGAGAACCTCGTCAAAATGATCGAGTTCGTGAACGAACTTGAGCCGGACTTGGTTGTCCACACGGGCGATGTGTCGATCCTCGACCCGGATAACGAGGCTGACCGGGCGACGGCTGCACGCCTGCTGGGCGAGCTGAAGGCACCTCTTCGTGTCCTGCCGGGAAACCATGACATCGGCGAGCCCGGCGAGGCCCCTATCGGCGGTGCCGGTGTGACATCGGCGCGGGTCGCAGCCTTTCGTGCCGTCTTCGGCGACGACCGCTGGGTGGAATACATCGGCGGATTCTCCGTCGTCGGCTTCAATTCCGAGCTGATGAGCTCGGGACTCCCCGAGGAAGAAGAGCAGTGGGCGTGGCTCGAGTCGCTGCCCGCACAGCTGGAGGGGCGCCCGACGATCATCTTCTGCCATAAGCCGGTCCATGCTCCTGCACCCGGCTTGCCGGCGTCGACGTACTCCATCGCCCCGCAATCCCTTGATCGCCTTCGCTCGATCGTCGACAACATTGATGTGCAGGCTTTCGGCTCGGGGCATCTGCATCGTTGGGCCCTCGAGTTCCACGACGGAGTCCAGTCGATCTCAGCTCCGTCCACCGCCTTCGTCTATCCCGGCGTCGAGGGACAGTTCGGTCCGTCACTGTCGCAATTGGGGATCGTTGAGTACCAGCTCACCGAGGACGGGGGCGTCACTCCATTCTTCCGCGCCCGTCCAGACCTGGCGGAGCACTACGCGGTGAATGTGGACACCTTGCGCCTCGCACTCGAGGAAATGGGTATTGACATGTCCACTCTCGACATCACTGTTAGGGACGTGCTTCGGATAGC
>NZ_JAALEE010000428.1:8159-9267 GCF_014145265.1 Dietzia sp. CW19
AAAGGTGTGCCGCGAGCACGGGCTGACCGCCACCAGCCAGGTCGAGGCGCTCAAGGGCGAGGAGATTGACGCCTTGTTCACCGATGGGCGCAAGACGCCGTCGGCGGAGTTCGTGGCCTTCGACGTGGCGGCGACCGTGAAGAAGCGCACGGGCAAGAACAAGCTGCCGCTGCGGGTGCTGTGGGCCAACTACCTCGACAGCGACGGATCGCCGGGGCAGCGGCACTACAGTTATCAGCGGTTCTGCCAGATCGTCGGCGAGTACGTCGAGGTCAACGAGCTGACGATGCGGATCACGCACGTGCCCGGGCACACGATGCAGGTCGACTGGGCGGGCACGAAGATGGCGATCTTCGACCCCGTCATCGGTACCAAGACCACAGTGTCGGTGTTCGTGGCGTCGCTTCCGTACTCGGGGTTGGTCTTCGCCTGCGGCTGCCTGGACGAGAAGATGCCGAACTGGCTCGACGCGCACTTACAGGCGTTCGAGTACTTCGGCGGCGCGGCGCAGGTGATCGTCCCGGACAACGCCTCGACGGCGTCGACCCAGATCGCCCGCGGTGACCGGGCCCGCGAGGTCAACCGTGAGTACCGGGACTTCCTCGAGTACCACCAGACCGCCGCCGTGCCCACTCGGCCGGTGCGCCCGACGGACAAGGGCAACGTCGAGGCCGGGGTGAAGGTGGTGACGAACTGGGTGATCGGACGGCTGGCCGATCGGCGGTTCGCTAGCCTGGATGATGCGAACGAGGCGATCGCCGCCGAGGTCGAGGCGATCAACGACCGGACACCGTTCCGCGGCCAGAAGATCAGCCGACGGGAGCTGTTCACCGAGCACGAGAAGTCGGAGTTGATCGCTCTGCCCGAAGTGCGGTGGCAGCCGGTCATCTGGAAGAAGTCCAAGGTCAACCGTGATTACCACGTGGAGATCGCCACGGTGAAGTACTCGGTGCCCCACACGTTCGCCGGCCAGCACGTCGATGTGAAGATCACCGGTCCCACGCTCACGGTCATGGCTGGCGGGGAGGTCATCGCCTCCCATGCCGTCTCCGGTAGGCGGCACGCCTTCGTCACCGATCCCGACCATGTTCCCGCGCAGCATCTGCAG
>NZ_JAALEE010000429.1:0-1201 GCF_014145265.1 Dietzia sp. CW19
GCCCTCGCCCGACCCGCCACCGGCGGTGACGGTCGGCCACAGCGTCCGTCGCTTCCACGCCGTGCCCGGCACCGCGGCGTAGCGACCGGGACCGGTGACGTAGCCGTGCAGCATCTCCACGACCTGGTCCATGTTGACCTCGTGGCCGTGGACATAGAGCTGGGCGATCGCGTGGAGCAGGGTGTCGGCCTCGGACTCCTTGCGCTTGAGCGTGTGGAGCAGGTTGGGCTCCATCAGGCCGGCGTCGAAGCAGGTCGCCGCCACGGACATCGCGGCGACCGGGTTGGGCGCGAACTCCAGGAACGTCACGTACCCGGCCTCGACGGCCTTGCGCACGGCGTGGGTGAACCACACCGAGTGCCGCATGCCCTTGACCCAGTACTCCTCGGCGTGGATCGGCTCGTGGCCGGCGCGGTAGAAGGTCTCCTTGTCCACGGAGGAGAACAGGCCGGATCGGAGTTCGCGAGGCTCCAGGCCCGCGATCTCGGCGGCGAGCTCACCCAGCAGCATGTCGACGTCGGAGGTGTGCCCGGCCCCGCGGACCTGGAGCTGGCGGGCGAACTTGCCCTGCTCCTCGACCCAGGCCACGAACTCGGCCACGGGCTTGGCGCGGCCGCCGACCGTGGTGTGGGTGGGCGCGGCGTAGACCGCGGGCTCGATCGAGGCGAACTGCGGGTTGTCGGCGATGATCTGCGCGATCTCCTCGGCCGAGTACTCGACCAGCGCCATGGCGCCGGCGTCCTCGTCGGAGACCTGCTGCTCGGCGTCGCCCATGAGGCGCGAGCGGACGCAGATCACCCGCACCGCGTCCTCGAGACTCAGCCCGCCCGCCGCATAGGCGGCGGCGACCTCGCCCATCGAGTGGCCGATCACGGCCTCGGGCTTGGCGCCGAGCGCCTTGAGCGTGTCGACCAGCGCGACCTGGACGGCGAAGATGCCGACCTGCGCGTTCTCCACCTCGTAGGTGACCGAGTCGTCGAGGAACATCTCGACCATCCGGTAGCCGGCCTCGAAGTCGATGAGCTCGTCCACCGCGTCCAGGCACAAGGCGAACAGCGGGTTGGACAGGTACAGCTCCTTGGCCATCTTGCGGTGCTGGGCACCGAAGCCCGAGAACACCCAGACGTCACCGGTGCCGGCGGGGGCGTCCGCGCTGAAGACGCCGGGGCCGGGGTCGCCGGCCGCCAGGGCGCGCAGCCCC
>NZ_JAALEE010000430.1:0-2031 GCF_014145265.1 Dietzia sp. CW19
GGGGGCGGCGCTCATGACCGGCAGCCTAGGCGGGGCCCACGGGGGCGGCGGCGACGGGTGGCGGCGCGTGCCGGCCGGGGTCTGAGAGGATGACGGCATGCCCGACCGCCCGATCCTCCTCGTCGACCTCGACGGCACCATCACCGACTCACTGGACGGCATCGCCAGGTCGCTCCACCACGCGCTGGACACCGTCGGTGCCCGGTGGGACGACTCACGTGACATCCGCTCCATCGCGGGCCCACCCATGCCGGACACCCTCGCCTCGCTGGGGCTCGGGGGCGACGATCTGCAGCGGGCGATGAGCGCGTACCGCGAGCGCTACACCGACGTGGGGTGGCTCGAGAACGCGGTCTACGAGGGAATGGACGGCCTGCTGACGAGCCTGGCCGGCCACGGTTTCCGGATGGCCGTGGCGACGAGCAAGGACCAGCGGGCCGCGCGACGGATCCTGGAGCACTTCCGGCTCGACGACCCGTTCGAGTTCATCGGCGGCGCGGACCTGCGGGTCGGGCGGGCGGCCAAGGCCGATGTGATCGCGCACTCACTCTCCGCACTCGGCGTCGATCCGGTACCGGTGGCCGAGGGGGGCACGGGCCACGTCCTCATGATCGGCGACCGCGAGCACGACGTGGAGGGGGCCGCCCGCTACGGGATCCCCACGGCGATCGTGCGCTGGGGTTACGGCAGCCCCGGCGAGTGGGACGGCGCCCGCTGGTCCCCGGCGGACACCGCCGAGCTGGAGCGGATCATCCATGAGTGGTGACCCGCGCGTGCACGTCGTCTTTGTCTGTACCGGCAACATCTGCCGCTCCCCCATGGCCGAGGTCATGGCACGGCACGCGTTCTCCGGCGCCGGGTTCGGCGACAGGGTCACCGTCTCGAGCGTGGGTACCGGTGGGTGGCACGTCGGGGACGGCATGGATCCGCGGGCCGCGGCCGAGCTCGAGTCCCACGGGTACGACAGCACGCACGTGGCCGCACAACTGTCGGCCCCCGATCACCGGGCCGACCTGGTGGTGGCGCTCGACCGCGGCCATCGCGACCACCTCCTCGGCGCCGGGGTCGAGGAACACCGTGTCCGCCTCCTGCGGGGGTTCGATCCCGCGGCGGACGGTGAGGACGTGGCCGACCCCTACTACGGCGACCACGACGGCTTCACCCGGACCCGTCTCCAGATCGCCGAGGCGCTCCCCGGGTTGGTGGCCGAGGTGCGTGCCCTCCTGACTTAGCCCGTCGGGGTCCAGCGGATACCCTGGGGACATGCGGAGTCTGCGGCGCTTTCTGAGTCCCGGCTGGCTGATCGGCCTGCTCGCCGTGTCGCTGTTCGCCTGGGCGTGCTTCGCCCTCCTGGCCCCGTGGCAGCTGGGCAAGAGCGAGGACCTCGATGCCCGCAACACCCGCCTCGCCGAGTCGATAGAGGCCGCGCCGGCCCCGTTCGGGCAGGTGGTGGACGCTCCCGAGGCGTTCGTCGACCGCGAATGGCGGCTGGTGACACTGGACGGCCGGTGGCTACCCGACGCCGAGGCACTGCTGCGGCTCCGCGCGGTCGACGGCGAGCCGGTCTACCAGGTGTTGACGGTGTTCGATCCGGTCGATGGGCCGGAGATCCTGGTCAACAGGGGTGTCGTCCCCGTCGGCGAGAACAACACGGTCCCCGACTACGCCGCCGCGCCCGCGGGGCCCGTCGAGATCACCGCTCGGCTCCGCGCGGCGGAGAGCGGTCAGGCGGAGCCGGTCCTCGTGGACGGACTGCCGGCCGTGAGGGTCCTGGACCCCTCCGTGCTGGGCGGGGCACTCGGCCACCCGCTCGTGCCCGCCGGATACCTCCAGCTCTCCGGTGACCAGCCCGGATCGCTCACCCCGGTGCCCATCCCCGGGATAGAGAACGGCCCGTACCTCTCCTACGGCCTGCAGTGGCTCGCCTTCGGCGTCCTGGCGCCGCTCGCCCTGGCCTACTTCGCGTGGGCCGAGATCCGGGCGCGACGCCGCGACGCCGAGGCGGACGAGAACCCGGCGCCGCCGGCCGGC
>NZ_JAALEE010000431.1:0-2236 GCF_014145265.1 Dietzia sp. CW19
GCCGCACCGCCCTGTCCCACGCCACCTAGTCCCGCGGTCGCCAGCATCGCGGGCCGGACGCGGTCGGGGTCCAGGCCCGCGGTGGCGTGGTACAGCGCGAGCCAGTCGTCGTCGGGGGAGTCGGCCAACACCACCTCGGGGCGGGCATCGGCGGGGACCGTGGCGTCCACGCGGGCCAACAACTCGAGGCTGTCGGCCGTGCACAGCAGCAGTTCCCTGTCCGCGCTCACCCGCGCGGGATCCACCGGCACCCCGTCGAGGACCATCCGGTCGGCGTCCACCAACCGGTCCACGGCCACCAGGCGCAGCGGCAGGCCGCGGACGGAGTACCAGTCGCGGACCCCGTCGAGTTCCCGGCAGCTGGCCCACGGCAGCACCGGGACCGCCGAGTTCCCGCGATAGGACCAGTCGTCCCCGGCGCGGCAGAACCAGCCGTCCACCAGCTCGAACTCGGTACCCGGCCACGCCAACGCACCCGCGTACTCGTGGGCCCGGACGTCGCGGGCGCGGACCGGGCGGGGCGGCAACACCTTGAGGACGGCGATGTCGGGGTCGGCGATCCGCACCTCCTCGCCCGACTCCCGGCGTACCACCAGAACGGGATCCAGCTCGACCACGTGCCCGATGACGTCGGTGTAGAGATGCGAACTCTGCCCGTCCTCCAGATGACGACGCACCACCACGCGCATCCCCACCTCCACGCGTCGGCCCGCGTTCCACCGGGACCGGTCCGCCAGACCCCGGTCCTGCTCAGCCATGGAGGTCGGTGGCCTCGTCGTCGTCGTCCTCCTCGTCGGCGAACGGATCGGGATCGGTGGTCGGGTCCCAGCTCAACCCGGGCACGCCCCAGCCCGCGTCGCGGATGTGCCTCTTGGCCGCCTTGCGGTTCCGGCCGATGAGTCCGTCCGTGTAGAGGACGCCGTCGAGGTGGCCCACCTCGTGCTGCAGGCACCGCGCGAACAGGCCGTAGCCCTCCACCGAGACCGGCTCGCCGTTCTCGTCGGTGCCGGTGACCCGGGCCCACCAGGCGCGTCCCCGCGGGAAGTTCACTCCGGGGACGGACAGGCACCCCTCGAGATCCTCCTCCGGGTCCGGCATGGTCTCCGGGATCTCGGAGGTCTCCAACACCGGATTGACCACGCAGCCGCGGCGGTTGATCCAGCCGCCACGGGCCTCGACGTCCTCGCGTGAGACGCCCTCGCCGTCCTCGGTGTCCAGGTCGGGGCAGTCGTAGACGAACACCCGCTTGCGTACACCCACCTGATTGGCGGCCAGCCCCACGCCGTTGGCGGCGTCCATCGTCTCGTAGAGGTCGCGGACGAGGTCGCGGATCTCCTCCGGGGACCCGGTGACGGGCTCGGTGGGGGCGTGGAGGGCGGGATCGCCGAGGATGACGATGGGCAGTACGGCCATGGCAGACGATCCTAGTGCGCCCGTGGCAGGGTGTCGGATCCGTGTGGTTCACTACGGGGGAATCACAACGGTGTGATCTCCATACCCGCACCGGAGCACCTGCACCGACACCACAGGAGGCGCGCGCATGGGTCGATCAGTTACTGCGGCACGCGGGCCGCAGGTCGCGGGCGGTACGCAGCCCGCGACCGAGCTGCATGCCGCCGATCCCGTCCTGTCCGACCGGGACCAGGCCATGCTCGAGTTCGAACGGCAGTGGTGGAAGTTCGCCGGTTCCAAGGAGGAGGCGATCCGGCAGAAGTTCGAGATGTCCGGCACGCGCTACTTCCAGATCCTCAACGACCTCATCGACCGCCCCGAGGCGCTGGCCGTGGACCCGCTCCTCGTCAAGCGTCTGCGTCGCATGCGGAGCAGCCGTCAGAAGGCACGCGCGGCGCGCAACCTGGGAATGCGACTCGACTGACCTACACTCACCGGCGTGAGCTCCCAGCCCGAAACCTCGCAGTATGATCCCTACGGCCCGGGCGCGCCCGGTGGCGACGCCGGGGTCGATCCCGACCTGGACGAGCCGACGGGCCCTCCTTATCGGGCCATCGCGATGGTCCTCCTCGCCGCAGTGGTCCTCGCGATCGGCATCGGACTCGTCCAGCTGTTCGGGGGTGACGACGAGACGCCGACCGCCACCGATCAGGACACCTCGCAGGTCGAGCAGTCCGAGCAGCCGGGGCAGGCCGTCGAACCGGGACAACCCGGGGACGCCCCCGCCGGCCAGGACCCGCAGGGTGCGCCCGACGGGCAGGCGGCCCCCGGTCAGCCCGTGCAG
>NZ_JAALEE010000432.1:0-2707 GCF_014145265.1 Dietzia sp. CW19
GTCGTCGTCCTCCCCTCCGGCGCGCGACGCGCGGCCAGGCCCCTCGCCCTGGCCACCTCCCTCGTCGTGCTGGCGGTGGCGGTCGCGCTCGCGGTGGGGTTCGACCCCGGCGGCGAGACCCACCAGTTCGTCGAGTCCCACCCGTGGATCCCCGCCTTCGGCGCCTCCTACACGCTCGGACTCGACGGGATCGCGCTGGTGCTGGTCCTGCTCACGGCCGCCCTCATGCCACTGCTCCTGCTGGCCGGGTCGCACGACGTCGCCGCGTCCGACAGCCGCCGCGCGCAGGCGTACCCGGCGCTCATGCTGGCCACGCAGGGGTTGGCGCTGGTGGCGTTCACCAGTCTGGACGTGCTGCTGTTCTACGTCGCGTTCGAGGCCATGCTCATCCCGCTGTACTTCCTCATCGGCGGCTTCGGCCGCAGCGATTCCAGCGGGGCCGACCGGGCGGCGGCGGCCGTGCGGTTCCTCATCTACAACCTCCTCGGCGGGCTGGTCATGCTCGTCGCGGTGATCGGGCTGTACGTGCTCACCGCCCGCGCCGGGCTGGGGGACGCCGGGACGGACGGCGGATCGATCGGGGCGGGGACGTTCGACTACCGCCTCATCACCGCGGCCGTGGCGGACGGCCGGCTCGAGATCACGACCGGCGTGGCGCTGCTGATGTTCGCGGCCTTCACCCTGGCCTTTGCGATCAAGGCGCCGCTGTGGCCGTTCCACACCTGGCTGCCCGGCGCGGCCGTGGCCGCGACCCCCGCCTCGGCGGTGCTGATGATGGCGGTCGTGGACAAGGTCGGCACGTTCGCGATGCTGCGCTACAGCCTGCCGCTGTTCCCGGACGCGGCCGCCACGGCGGCGCCGGTGCTCGTCACGCTGGCGGTGATCAGCATCGTCTACGGCGGCGTGATGGCCATCGCCCAGACCGACCTGCTCCGGTTGATCGCCTACGCCTCCATCTCCCACTTCGGGTTCATCGTCCTGGGGATCTTCGCGCGCACGGAGCAGTCCGCGGCCGGGTCGGCGCTCTACATGGTCAACCACGGCGTGGCCACCGCCGCGCTGTTCCTGGTGGCCGGGTTCCTCGTCCGCCGGCACCGCATCCGCGAGATCGGCTACTACGGCGGCGTTCAGCAGGTCGCGCCCGTGTTGGCCGGCACGTTCCTCATCGCCGGACTCGCCACGCTCTCGCTGCCCGGGCTGGCCCCGTTCGTCAGCGAGTTCCTGGTGTTCATCGGGACCTTCGGCCCGTACCCGGTGGCCGCCGTGCTCGCCACGAGCACCTTCGTCCTGGCGGCGATCTACATCCTGTGGACCTACCAGCGGGTGATGGGCGGACCCCCGGCACCCGGACTGGCGCGGACACCGGATCTCGACGCCCGCGAACTCGTGGTGGTGATCCCGCTGGTGGTGGCGCTGATCGTGCTGGGCTTCTACCCGCAGCCCGCGTTGGACGTGATCGAACCGGCGGTCGCCCACACCGTCGCACTGGTGGGAGGAACCCGATGACCCCGGACATCGCGTACGGATCGCTCGCGCCGCTGCTCGTGGTGTTCGGCGCGGGGATCGTCAGCGTACTGGTGGAGGCGTTCGTCCCCGCGCGGCGCCGCTATGGCACACAGATGGCCGTCTACCTGGGCGGTCTCGCCGCCGCGCTCATCTCGGTGGTCCTCCTGGCCGGGACCCGGATCGTCACGGCCGAGGGGGCGGTCGCGGTCGACGGCCCGGCGCTGTTCCTGCAGGGCCTGACCGTGGTCGTGGCCCTCGGCGCCGGCCTGCTGATCGGCGAACGCACCGTGATCCCGTCGGCCTCCCGCAGAAAGGTGCTCGCGGGCTTCGCGCCCCAGGCCGCCGTGGCCCCCGGCGGCTCGGGCGAACGCGAGGCCGAGCGCGCCGGGTTCACCCAGACGGAGATCTTCCCGCTCGCGCTGTTCGCCACGGGCGGCCTCATGCTGTTCCCCGCGGCGAACGACCTGATCACGCTGTTCATCGCGTTGGAGGTGCTCTCCCTGCCGCTGTACGTGCTGTGCGGGATGGCCCGGCGCCGAAGGCTGCTCTCGCAGGAGGCCGCGGTCAAGTACTTCCTCCTGGGCGCGTTCTCCTCGGCGTTCTTCGTCTACGGCGTCGCGCTGGTGTACGGCTACGCCGGGACCGTGGACTACCGGGGGATCGCCGACGTCGTGGAGGCCGAGGGCGCCAGCTCGCTGATCCTCATCGGCGTGGCCATGATGTCGGTGGGCCTGCTGTTCAAGGTCGGCGCCGTGCCGTTCCACACCTGGACGCCCGACGTCTACCAGGGCGCGCCCACCGCGATCACCGCGTTCATGGCCGCCGGCACCAAGGTCGCCGCGTTCGGCGCGATCCTGCGCTTCTTCCACACCGCGGTGCCCGGGCTCGAGGCGGACTGGGCGCCGGTGCTGTGGGTGATCGCGGCGCTGACGATGATCGTCGGGACGATCGTGGGCGTCGCGCAGAACGACGTCAAGCGTCTGCTGGCCTACTCCTCCATCGCCCACGCCGGGTTCCTGCTCACCGGGGTGATCGCGGTCCAGGCCGCCGGGGCGACCGCGATGCTGTTCTACCTCGCGGCGTACGCCGTCAGCACGGTGGGCGTGTTCGCGGTGGCCGGGCTGGTCCGCGACGCCGACGGTGCCGAGATCAGCGACCTGCGGGCCTGGGCCGGGCTCGGTCGGCGTCAGCCGCTGGTGGC
>NZ_JAALEE010000433.1:0-1519 GCF_014145265.1 Dietzia sp. CW19
CGGCCACTCGGACTGGTCCTCGCTCCGCTGCTGGGGCTTCTCGCCCTGGCCGTGGCGGTGGGGGTCTCTCTGGGGTCGGTGTCCATCCCCCTCGGTGACGTCTGGGCGATCGTCGCCCACCGCGTGGCCCCGGGTTTCTTCACCCCGTGGTGGTCCGAGGCCCGCGAGGCGATCGTGATCGAGTCCCGGCTGCCGAGGTCGCTCATGGCGGCGGCGGTGGGCGCGTCCCTCGCGGTGGCGGGAGGCGTCGCCCAGGCTGTCACGCGCAACCCACTGGCCGACCCGTACCTGCTGGGGGTGTCGTCCGGGGCCGGTTTCGGCGTCGTCGTCCTGACCGTCCTGGGCGTGGGTGCCGGGATGTGGGGCGTCTTCACGCTCCCGATGGCCGCTTTCCTCGGCGCCCTGCTGCCACTGGCCGGGGTGGTCCTGGTGGCCCGTCGCGCGCACGACACCACGGCGATCGTGCTGGTGGGGGCGGCCCTGACGATGATGTTCGGCGCGCTCAACACGTTCACGCTGTTGGTGTTGGGCGACGACCACCAACTGGGCACCGTCATGCGCTGGCTGGCCGGCGGGTTCGGTGACGCCGGGTGGACCATGCTCCTGGCCCCGGTCTCGATCCTCGCCGTCGCGGGCGTCCTGGTGATGCTGTCCAGCCGCCACCTGGACCTCCTCCTGACCGGCGACGACGGCGCCACGGCCATGGGCATGAACGTCCCGCGGTTCCGGCTGCTCATGTTGCTGCTGGTCTCGATGCTCACCGCGGGGGCGGTGGCGGTCTCCGGGACCATCGGGTTCATCGGACTGCTCATCCCGCATCTCGCCGGGTACGTCACCGGGCGCACGTCGGCCCGGTTACTGCCGACGGCCGCGGTGCTCGGGGCGGTGGCCCTGGTGCTGGCCGACATCGCGGCCCGGTCCGTCAGCGACGGTGCCGAGCTCCCGGTGGGCGTCGTCACGGGGATCGTGGGGGGTCCGGTGTTCCTGATCATGCTGTGGCGGCGCTACGGAAGGTCGGCGACGTGACCACACTGACCGCGGCCGACGTCTCCACCGACCTCGGGGGTCGCCGGATCCTCGAGGGGGTGGACCTGACCATCGCACCCGGCCGGGTCACCGCGCTGGTGGGCCCCAACGGCAGTGGCAAGACGACCCTGCTGCGCACCTGCTACCGGGCCCTGCCCACGACCGCCGGACTGGTGCGCCTCGACGGCGACGACATCACCTCGCTCCGCCGGCGGGCCCTGGCGCGGACGGTGGGCGTGAGCACCCAGGAGCCGGTCTCGTTGGGTGGCATCACGGTCCGGGAGTCGGTGCGACTGGGCCGGACGGTGACACGCGGGCTGTTCGAGCCGTTCGGGACCGACGACGCCGACGTGGTGGACACCGTGCTCGACCGTGTGGGGTTGGCCGGGTTGGCGGCCCGCGACGTCCTGGCCCTGTCGGGGGGCGAACGGCAGCGGGTGTCGATCGCCCGGGCGTTGGCGCAGCAGCCGGAGGTGCTCCTGCTGGACGAGCC
>NZ_JAALEE010000040.1:0-10911 GCF_014145265.1 Dietzia sp. CW19
CGGGTGTCGACGCACAGCGCGACCGCGCGGGCCACGGTGTCCGCCCGCAGCACCGCCCGGGCCTTCTTCCACGCGGGCACCAGATCCACCTCCAGTCGGCCGCGTCGGGGTGCTGAGGGGCACCACGTCCGCGTGAGGCCGCGACGGGCGCCCGGGGCCACGGAGGAAACCGGGGAACCGAGCACCACTGCACCACACCAAAAATCAGGTGTGCCGCACTCTATCGACACCTGTCTATCTCGTCAGACGATAGGCGCATCTTGTCCGAGTCGGTCCACGAGGGTGTGACCGCCGACCCGAGAGGCCCGTCCGTGAGCCGACCGCTCTCCGTCTCGATCGCATCCTGGCTCTGGGTTTTCTGTGGCCTGTTCACCACAGTCACCATCGCCAGCCTAGTTACCGGGACCAATATCCTGGCGCTGGTCGCGGGGTGTGGTGTCAGCGAGACGGGTCGCTTCGCGGCCGGGGCGGGTTCGGGCGAGGCCGAGGCGCTCGGCTGGTTCGGCTGGGTCCTCGCGACCGGCCTGTTCGCCGCCATGGTGGTGCAGGTGGTGGGCGCCGTGATGCTCCGTGACGGTGAACGCTGCAGCCGTGCACTGCTGACGACCGCCGCGAGCTTCTCCCTGGTGGCCGTGCTGTACGACCCGATGCTGTGGTCGGCTTGGGTGCTGCTCGTCGCCAACGCCGTGGCGCTGGTCCTCACCTACGACGACAACGCGCTTGACTACCTGGAGGCCCAGCCGGAGCGACTGGTGCCGGCGGGACGCTGCTGAGGTTCTCGCTTCTCGACGAGCGGCGCGGCGGGCTCGGTTCAGCCGGCGGCAGCTCGGCGGGCGGCAGGCTCGGTTCAGCCGGCGGCTCGGCGCCGGGCGCACTCGCCCGACCCGCCCGACCCGCCGAGGGGTCGATCCCGCTCACATTTTCCCAGGTCACTTTTCCCGGGAACGCGCATTCTCGACCATTCGGCGGAGTCGCGGTTGCCAGGTTGAGCCCAGATGCCGGGGCGAGGGGGCTTCTCAGCTCAGCGCGGTGCGCAACAGGGCGGCGATTTCATGGGGCCGACGGTAGAGGAGCGTTGCCGTCACGGTGATGACCGTCCAGCCGGCCGCGCGCAAGCGGTTCAATCGGCGTACGTCGTTTCCGTGCTGCGCGGCGTCCCGGTGGCCGGCGCCGTCGTACTCCACCGCGACCTTGTGTTCCGGGAAGGCGAAGTCCAGACGGTACGGCAGTCCCGGGGTGCGGTACTGGACCCGGAACCGGGTCAGCCCGAGGTCGATCAGGAACAGCCGCAGGCGCGTCTCCATGGGCGATTCGGTCAGCGGCTCCACCATCGCGCAGCGCTCGAGAGCGATCCTGCGGCCCCGCAGCCCCGGATGCCTGGCGAGCAGCGTCGGGAGCGAATGTCTGACGTCGTAACCCGGCCCCATCCGCGAGGCGCCGTCCAGTGCGATCACCGCCTCGGACTTCTCCCCGTGCCTCGCCAGGTCGAACAAGGCCCATTCCGGGCTGGCGAGACGAAGGGGTGCGCCGTCGGCGTCGAGGATGGTGTCCACCTGATCCTCCGGGATCTCGTACCGGCGCGCGACGATCCCCTCCCGACGCACCCGCTTCCGGCCGACTGCCAGTTCGATCGAGTACTCGGCCGGAACCCACGGATGGCCGTGGATCGCGGCAGCCACCCACCCGGTAGCCACCGCACCCGGGCAGGCCAGTGTTGCCGCAGCCAGCCGCGTGATCGGCGTGGTGACGGTATTCGCGGGTTCCCATATGCCGTGGTGGGCTCTGCGGTATCCGTTCGTGACCCGGTGCGTCCCCTGGGCCGCAAGCAGATCGCCGCGACGTCGCGGGCCGTTCGGTGGTGATGCCATGCGGAGACTGTCGCGTATCGCGGGGTGTCCCTGCCCCGGCGATCAGCTCGTTCGGAGCTGCGTTGTGGAGAGACCGCAAGCCTGTGAAAAAGGCGCTGGTCGGGTCCCGCCGACGCGGTCGCTCGTAGGCCGAGGCGGTCGTTCGTGGGCAGACGCGGTCAGACGCGAAGGCTCGCAGGCAGAGGCGATCGCCAGCGGACCCGCGGCGGCTGGCCTCGGACGCCCCGCCTCATTTCGTCGAGGGGGCACTTCCGCTCACATTCACCGTGGTCCAGCGAGACGAAATCCGACGGCTCTGACCACTCGTCGCACGTGCCCGCCGACGGCGCGCGAGATCACTTGCCGTGCCGCAAACGGCACCTAGTGTGGGGATCTCCAGCGGGCTGATAGACCAGGACCCGCGGCGCCGGACCGCCGGCGTCAGCCGCCCCTGTCGACTCGGGTAGAGCTTTGCGCCGCGGGGCCGTGTTCTACGTGCCGGGCCGATACATCCACACCAGCGCCGGGCCACCTACCATCCGAAGTCCGCAATACGCGGGCTGCCCATTCGAGGGATCAATGGCGCCCTCGCCCTCCCGACCGCACGGTTTACCGCCAAGCGAGTTTCCCACCGAGGTTCCCCTCCCTGGCCCTGATGCTTCGGGGGTCCACGGGATCTCGGTCTGATGCGGAGCCCACTGGTAGCCGTCAGTTCGCTGCAGACGAACGCACCACAGCTTGGTTCCGTTCTGGCTGTAGGCCCATTGATTGGGCGCAGGACACCACGTCCCGGCCTCAACCCAGTTTGAGGCCACATACCGGGGCGTCGGCGGAGGCGGTGGGAGCTCCTGCCAGAAGAGGGGAAACGGTAGAACCGGGAGTTGTGCCGCGCTCGATCCTGCCGGGACCGGGACACCGATCGGTTCGATAGGCGGCACCACCACAGACCCACCAGGCAGGGGCTGGGCCTGAGCCAGCGGGGTAATGGTGGCGCCAATTGCGCAAGCGCCGATCGCGACGGCCATCGCTGAACGTAGCCGGGTCATAGTGCCTCCTCAGTTCGGGGTCGAGCGACCAATTCCCACCTCGGCCGCGTTGGCGGTTGGCGCGAGTCCCGCTGACACCACCAACGACAATGTGGCACCGGCCAAGCCGCGCAACCTCACGTGTTTCATCCCGAGCTGCCTCGCCGCCAGAGCGTGGATACTCGCGAACAGTGAAATGATGGCTTCTTGCCTCGACTTTTCGGCGCTGTTTGTCTCACTTCGTCCGCCCGCTATGTCCCTCTAGTCACGATCTGTCGGCCGGCAGCGCTCCCGGCCCCTCGCTGCGCCGTCGCTCCGAAGCGCCCGTCGGGCTGGGCTAATCGGCATGCTGTTGCGCACCGGCGGCGAGGACGGCCGGCTCGGAGTCGGCGATCCACATAGAAGTCCGGATGCAGTTGCGGCGGAACCGGACCGTCGGGCCAGGTCGGCGAGCGAAAGTCGGGGACGGTCTGGAACCCCAGCGCGACCGCCTCCGACCTGCCCCTCCGGCGGCAGCACAACCGTTACTCAAGTCCCCGCCGGCCCTACCCGCGCCGGCATACCCGCGGGCAGGTCGAGCGACGCTCGTGCAAAAGTGGGGCATGGCCAACTCCCTCCCACCAGACCCGGATCCCAGCGAGTCCCCCGACCTCGACGCCGGCGGCTCGCCCACGGGACCGCAGACGCCGGACTCGGATTCCACGTCGCTGGCCTCGGACAGCGCACGCACCGGGCAGAGCCCGACCAAGTCCGGGTCCCGCATCGGGATCTACGTGCTGTTGGGGATCATCGTGCTGATCGTCCTGCTCATGGCGCTGGGACTTGCAGGAAGGCTGTTCGGCCTGGGCTGACCACACGGCCGTAGTCGGCGCGTCGGTGAACGCCGCCCGCCACGTCACCGCCACCGGGCACCACCCGCCGCGGGGTCACACCTGATCACGTTTCCCCAGGTGGGTTTTCCCGGAATCCGTCACATGCGACCAGTCTACGAGTGGGCACACCCAGCGCGGGCCCTCCCCCGGTCACCCGGGGTGGGCGGACGCGGCCTCGCCCAGCAGGTGGCGCTCACGGCCACACCACGGCACCGCCCCACCGCATCTCACCGTTCCGCAGGTCCGCGCGCAGAACGGTCATTACCCTGCCTGACATGAGTCAAGGCGCGTCACTGCTGCGGATCGGGATCGCTTACATCATCGCCATCGGCGCCGGGTTGGCGTGGCTGCTGTGGGGGCTGGACAGCGGCCAGCTGTGGCTGGACGGCCTGATCGCCGACCTCATCGCGACGGTCGTGATCTTCGCCTTCAGCCGCTTCTACGGGAACTCCACCTTCTACGACGCCTTCTGGTCTGTCATCCCGCCGCTGCTGGCGTTCTACTGGTGGATCGCGGCCGACGCGGGAGTGAACGACGTCCGCTGGTGGCTCATGATGATCGTGCTGTTGGCCTGGGCGGTGCGCCTGACCGCCAACTGGATCCGCACCTTCCCCGGCATGCACCACGAGGACTGGCGTTACCCGATGGTCCGCGAGCGGGCCGGGCGCTTCGAGTTCGTGGCCGACCTCATGGGCATCCACGTCTTCCCGACCCTGCAGGTCTTCGCCGGACTCATCCCCGTCTACGTGGTGGCGACGCGGGCCGGTGAGCCGCTCGGCTGGCTGGACTTCGTGGCGTTCGGCGTCGGCCTGGCCGCGCTGGCCCTGGAGACGATCGCCGACCTGCAGATGCACCGCTTCATCGCCACCCGGACGCCAGGGCAGGTCATGGACACCGGCGTGTGGTCGTGGTCCCGGCACCCGAATTACTTCGGCGAATGCGGGATCTGGTTCTCCATGGGCCTGTTCGGCCTCGCGGCCTGGCCCGGCGCGTGGTGGGTGTTCGTGGGCACGTTTGCCATGCTGGCGATGTTCCTCGCCGTGAGCATCCCGATGATGGAGCAGCGCAGCCTGGAGCGGCGACCCGAGTACGCGCGAGTGGTCGAGCGGGTGTCGCTGTTCATCCCCCGCCCGCCCAAGAAGCGCCCGCAGGAGAAGAGCCGGACCACGACCTCGGCGTGAGCCGCCCCCGGATCGTGGTGGTCGGCCTCGGGGACACCGGGGTCCTCACCGCGATCGCGCTGCGCACCCACGGCGACGTCGTGGGCATCACCGCCAAGCCGGAGTTCGTCAGCGGCCAGGAACTGGGCCTGCGGCTGGCCCGGCCCGAGGCGTGGACGCGCGACTACCGCATCGCCTACAGCAGGTTCCGGGGCCTCGACCGCGTTCGCATCGTGCACGGCAGCGCGACCGCCCTCGACACCGAGAACCGAATCGTGCGCGTGAGGCTCGCGGACGGAACGGTCGCCGAGGAACCGTACGACGTCGTCGTCATCGCCACCGGGGTGACCAACGGATTCTGGCGCCACCCCACCCTTCAGGACTCCCGCGGCGTCGACGCCGACATCTCCCTCCCCCACCAGCGCATCGCGGACGCGGGGTCGGTGGCGATCATCGGCGGCGGCGCGGCGGCCCTGAGCTCGGCGGCGCAGGTGGCCGAACGCTGGCCGGACAAAAACGTAGATCTCTACTTCCCCGGCGACCGCGCACTTCCCCATCACCATGACCGCGTCTGGAACCGGGTGCGCACACGACTGGAGGCCCTGGGCGTGGGCCTGCATCCCGGTCACCGCGCGGAGCTGCCGGCGGGGGACGTCGCTGGTGGAGACGGCGGCGACGCTGCGAACCACAACAAGAACGACGACGACGACGACGAGCACCTCACCAGCGCCCCCGTGAGCTGGACGACGGGTCAGGCACCGACCACAGCAGATGTAGTGATCTGGGCGATCGGCCGCGTCACGCCCAACACCGGTTGGCTGCCCGCGGAGATGCTCGACGACCGGGGGTTCGTCCGCGTGGAGCCGACGCTGCGAGTGGCCGGGCACAGCGACGTCTTTGCGGTCGGCGATGTGGCGGCCACCGACCCGCTGCGCACCTCCGCCCGCAACCGCGGACACCTCCTGGTCGCACGCAACATCCGTGCGCACCTTCAGGGCGGCCCGCTGCGCGACTACCGGCCCCCGAGGCGCCGCTGGGGATCGGTGCTCGGCCCGCTGCGCGACGGACTCATCGTCTTTACCCCGCCCGGCCGGGGCGTCCGCGTCCCCGCCCCGGCGTCCGATGTGGTGCTCCAACGGCTCATCACCCACCAGCTGATCTACGGCGGGGTGCGCCGGCGGGCTCGGTGAGGGTCGGTGAGTTCCGGTCACGGGCGCTGAGGGCCGGTGACCGCGCTCACGGGCCTGACCTGCGCGGCGGGTCGAGCGGTCGCACGGCCCGGGAGACGGCGCTAAGTTCGAGTCATGCCTGAATTCACTGTTCCCGGATTGTCCAATGCTGACTCCGCCACCCTCGCGGACACGCTGCAGAAGCGACTCACGGCGTGCAACGACCTGCACCTGACCCTCAAGCACGTGCACTGGAATGTGGTGGGCCCCAACTTCATCTCGGTCCACGAGATGCTCGATCCGCAGGTCGAGCTGGTCCGCGGCTACGCCGACGTGCTGGCCGAGCGCATCGCCACCCTCGGCGGCTCGCCGGTGGGCACGATGGGCGCCAACGCCGACCACCGCTCGTGGGACGACTACTCGCTGGGCCGCGACACCGCACAGGCGCACCTCGGTGCCCTGGACAAGGTGTACGACGGGATGATCGGCGACCACCGCAAGGCCATCGCCGTGGCCGGCGAGGTGGACCCGGTGACCGAGGACATCCTCATCGGCCAAACCGCCGAGCTCGAGAAGTTCCAGTGGTTCGTCCGCGCCCACCTGGAGAACGCCGCCGGCTCGCTGTCCACGTCCGACGACGCCAGCGAGAAGGGCGCAGCCCGGTCCGCCACGGCGTGATCGCACCTGGCTGACCCCTCCAGCACGGCCACCGACGGGCCGGATTCCCACCAAGGAGTCCGGCCCGTCGTCGTTCGTTTCGCAAGCAGAGTCGCGGGGGGTGGCGAGGAAGGCCGCGGGGGTGCGGGGGTATGCAGCCGGGTGCCGCAGATAATGAACGCCGGGCGCTGACGCCAGCGGTGGCGCAGGGGACCCGGAGGCGACCAGACTCACTGCGTGCCCAATACCGACCTCATGTTCGCGGTCATCGGCGCGGCCCTGCTCATCGGGTCGTTCCTTCCGCGCCTGCTCCGCGAGCGGGTGCTGTCCGCACCGATCGTGGTGGTGGGCGTGGGCATGGTCATTGGCTGGCTGATGCCCAACGAGTCGCAGCTCGTCGACGTGATCGAGCACGCCGAGCTGGCTGAGCGGATGGCCGAGATCACCGTGATCGTGGCGCTCTTCGGCGTGGGCCTCGCGCTGGATCGGCCGCTGAGCCTGCGCGGGTGGACCACCACGTGGCGGCTGCTGGCGATCGGCATGCCCCTGTCCATCGCGGGAGTGGCGGTACTGGGGTGGTGGGTACTGGGGCTCACCCCCGCGGTCGCCGTGCTGCTGGGGGCGGTGCTCGCCCCGACCGACCCGGTCCTGGCCTCCGACGTGCAGGTTGAGGGTCCGAGTTCCGGGGAGGAGGTCGACGACGAGCACGACGAGGCCCGCTTCGCCCTGACCTCCGAGGCCGGGCTGAACGACGCCCTCGCCTTCCCGTTTGTGTACCTCGCCATCTACCTGGCGACCAAGGGGGATCCCGGCGAGTGGCTCCTGGGCTGGCTGGCGTGGGACCTCGTGGGCAAGACGGTCATCGGCGCGGTGGTGGGCTATCTCCTCGGCCGGCTCATCGGCGCCGCGGTCTACCGGGTGCGGGTGGGAGACCACCGACTCGTGGGATTCGCCGAACCCGCCGCCGCCGTGGCCACGCTCCTGCTGGCCTACGGCCTCGGCGAGTTGCTGGGCGGCTGGGGCTTCCTCGCCGTGTTCTGCGCGGCGCTCGGGGTCCGCGCGTCCGAGCGTGACGACGAGAAGCACGAGCACTTTCACGAGTTCGTGCAGTACACCGAGCACTTGCTCACCTTGCTGGTTCTTCTAGTGATCGGCGCCTCGTTCATCTCCGATGCGGTCGGCCGCCTGGAGTGGACCCACGTGGCGGTGGCGGCCGGCGTTCTGCTGGTGATCCGGCCGCTCACCGCCTGGATCTCACTCCTGGGGGACCGTAAACTCCGCCGCGATGAGCAGGTGGTGGTGTCGGTGTTCGGCGTCCGCGGCGTGGGCTCGCTGTTCTACCTCTGCTACGCGATGGGGTACTTCCCCAAGGAGGACGGTTGGTCCCTGTGGCCGGCGGTGTCGCTGGTCATCATCGCCTCCCTCGTGCTCCACGGTGCGAGCGCGTCACAGGTCATGCGCTCACTGGACCGCCGGAGGTCCCGGGCGGGGAGCTAAACGACGAGGCGCCCACTCGGCCAACTGCAGCTGCCCGGGCCGCCCCGCAGCGACCGAGCGGCACGACACCGGCTGGGTCACACCGCCCCGCGTGGCGACTGGTTGGGGCCCGGTCATTCGCGCAGTGCAGAAAGGAGATCTTGCGCGAGGAAGCATGTTGCAACGGCGACCTGTTCTGGCTCCCCGATGCCCTCTTCCGCGCGACCGGCCATGCTGCGTAGTGGAGGATTCAGAGAATGTCCCCATTCCGCAACCAACGGAAGACGGTGATTTTCTGAATCTAGCCGGACCGTGATCTCCACGCATGGAGGCGGTGACGCATCTGCCCCCTACACCTGCCGCGCGACCTCCGAGGCCACGAGCTCCAGGTGATCGAGATCGGACATGTCCAGAACCTGCAGGTAAATGCGCCGGGCACCGATCGCCGAGTACCGGCCGATGGTGTCGACCACCTGATCCGGGGTTCCGGCCGCGCCGTTGGCCCGCAGTTCCTCCGGATCCCGGCCGATGGCGCCGGCCCGGCGGGCGAGCTCCGCCTCGTCGCGGCCGCAGCACAGGACCAGGGCCGCTGAGCGCACGATCTCCCCCGGCGCCCGGCCGCGCTCGGCGCACGCCTCGTCGACGCGGCGGTACTGGGTGGCCACGGTGTCGACGTCGGCAAAGGGCACGTTGAACTCGTCGGCGAACCGGGCGGCCAGTGCGGGGGTGCGACGCTTGCCGAAGCCCCCGACGATGACCGGCGGTCGCTGCTGCAGCGGCTTGGGCAGGCCGGGAGAGTCCACTAGATCGATTCGCTTGCCGCGCACGGTGACCGTCTCGCCCTCGGGCGTCGACCACAGGGTCTCCAGTGCGCCGAGGGTGTCCTCGAGCATGTCGAACCGCTCGCCGATGGGCGGGAAGGGGATCCCGTACGCGGTGTGTTCGTCGTCGTACCACCCGGCGCCCAGGCCGATGTCCAGGCGTCCCCCGGACATCTGGTCGACCTGCGCGAGGGAGATCGCCAGCGGGCCGAGGTGCCGGAACGTCACCGAGGTCAGCAGGGTGCCGAGCCGGATGGTGCTGGTCTCCCGGGCCAGGCCGGCCAGGGTGAGCCAGGCGTCGGTGGGTCCGGGCAGGCCGCTGACGTCGCCCATCTTGAGGTAGTGGTCCGAGCGGAAGAACGCCTCGTAACCCAGCTCCTCTGCCGCGCGGGCGACCGCGAGCTGATCAGCGTAGGTGGCACCCTGTTGGGGTTCGACAAAGACGCGCAGCCCGACCTTTCCATCGGACGCGCGGTCGGTGGTGGCGCTGGGCGCGGTGGCGGAGCTGGACGCGGGCTGGCTGGAGTCGGCTGGCATGACGTCCAGAATGCCTCCGCTTGATCAGGCGTGCCAGTGTGACCGGCCCATGCGCGTCCCAACCGGGGCTGCACGAAACGAACGACGACGACAAAGCCATCGCAGGGTCACTCTTGATCGCGTTCTCCCAGGTCGGGTGTTGGCGAATCCGTCACATTCGACCACTCGACGAGTGGGCGGGAGAACACCGGCGCTCACTGAACGCTCTCGGCGCGCTGGCGCTCGATCAGCCGCAGCACGCGCTTGACCACAAACCAGACAAACAGGATCGCGATGATCGCCAACACTGCGTTGGACAGCACCCCACTCCACCGCTCCAGAACGGGCTTGATCGCCGGGCCAAACACGAACCCCGCGCCAATCCAGATCGCGTTCCACACCCCGGATCCGATGAGGGTGTAGGCGGAGAAGTGCAGGACGGGCATTCGGCTGATCCCGGCGGGTATCGAGACGAACGAGCGCACCAGGGGGACGCAGCGCCCCAGCAGCACGGCCACTCCGCCCCACCGCTGGAAGAAGGCTTCCGATTTGTCGAAGTCCTCGTAGTCGAGCAGCGGGATCCTGCCCACCAGGCGCCTCGTGCGATCTCGTCCGAGCGCGGCCCCGACGGCGTACCAGATCCAGGCGCCGAGCAGCGCGCCCGCCGTGGCCGCGGCCCAGGCGAGGGAGAAGCTCATCCGCCCCTCGTAGGCGAGGAACCCCGCCCCGGGCAGGACCGCCTCGGACGGGATCGGTGGCAGGAACGTCTCGAGCAGGATCGCCAGTCCCACGCCGAGCTCGCCCAGTGTCTCCATGAGATTCAGGACCCATCCGATGAATCCGCTGTACTCGGCCGAGGGTTCGATCGGCGGCGCCTGGGCAAGGGTGATCACATCGATGTCCGTTTCTCCCGCGCTCGGGGCCTGGTGAGCGTCTCTGGTCGCGGGGCCGGGTGTCCACGGCCCGGTCGCGGTGCAGCGCATGCCCGGCAACCATTGGAGGATACCGGTTCAGAACCCCGGGTTGGCTGAGAGATTTCCTGTCGTGAACGGCCGAGCGGGCCGGCCGGCGTGGGAGTGGTGCGGCGAGACCACTCGCTCACCAGTGATCGCAGCTACTACTGCACCCGTCCCTTTGGCCGGCACACGCGGCCGTCGCTGCCTTCGCCGCGGATCTGGTGCGCGTGACGCTCGACGGCGATCAGCTCGGGGAGTTCACCGCCGCCGCCGAGGACTCCGCGCCGGCGGCGTACAGCGAGGGTTTCGACGACGTGGTGTTCTTCTGCCTTCCCGATCCCGCCACCGGCGAGGTCCACCTCCCCGTGGCCGCGCCGGGCGGCGGTCTGGCGCACCCGCCGGGCGGCGCCGC
>NZ_JAALEE010000434.1:0-3649 GCF_014145265.1 Dietzia sp. CW19
GAGAGCGGGGAGCACCAGGACGCCGGCGGCCGCGAGGGCGTCCGCGGTGGCCGTGGCCAGCAGCGTGTCCGTCTGGGTCGGCAGGTGCGCGCCGTGTTGCTCGGTGGCGCCGAGCGGCAGCACCGCCAGGACGGGCTCGATGGTCAGACCTTGATCGCGCCCATGTCGACGGTGAACGTCGACGCGGTGATGGTGCGGGAGGCGTCCGAGGCCAGGAACAGCACCGAGTCGGAGATGTCGTCCGTGGTGGCCATGCCCATCCCCAGGATCGGCGTGAAGTGCGGGAGGAACTGGGGCATGTTGGTGAACACGTCGTGGGCCGCCGGGTCGTCGGCACCCATGGGGGTCAGCACGCCGTAGGGGTGGATCGTGTTGACGCGGATCCGGTGCTCACCGAGCTCCTTGGCCGCGGTCTGCGCGAGGCCCACCACGCCGTACTTGGAGGCCGAATAGGGCGACTGGACCGGCATGGCCTTGAGTCCGGCGACGGAGCTCACCAGGACGATCGATCCACCGTTGTCCGCCGCGAGCATGTGCGGGATGGTGGCCTTGAGGGTCTTCCAGTACCCCGTGAGGTTGATGTCGATCGTGTCCTGCCACTGCTGCTCGTCGATCTCCCAGACCTTGCCCCAGTTGCAGATGCCGGCGTTGGCGATCACCACGTCCAGACGGCCGCCGAACCGCTCGACCCCGCGGGCGACCAGGTCCTGCTGGAACGCCAGGTCGCGGACGTCGCCGATCTCGGCGAGGATCTCCCCGCCCTCCGCGCGGACCTTCTCGACCGTCTGCGCGAGGTCGTCCTCGGTGGCCGCCTTGTAGCCGACGTGCTCGGACGGCGAGGCGCACAGGTCCAGTCCGATGACACTGGCACCCTCCCGGGCGAAACGGATGGCGTGCTTGCGGCCCTGGCCGCGGGCGATGCCGGTGATGTAGACGACCTTGCCGTCGAAGTCTCCCATGGACTGTGGTTCCTTTTCCTCTACGGACGTAACAGGGAGGCCCGGCGGACCGCCCACCGGGTCACTCTCCCAGGCGACGCATGAACCCGTCGGGGATCACGTAGTCATCCCTGGTGAGCTCCGAGATCGAGGACTTGCTCAACCCGATCAGGCTGGAGTCCAGGCCCGAGCGCAGGACGTCCAGGACGTTCTCCACGCCGGCCTGGCCGTTGGCGCCCAGGCCCCACAGGTACGCGCGGCCGATCATCACGGCGCGGGCGCCCAGGGCGAGCGCCTTGGCCACGTCCGAACCGCGCCGGATCCCGCCGTCCATCAGCACCTCGACCTGACCGTCGACGGCGTCGACGATCGGTGCGAGGCAGCGGATCGAGGCCGGGGTGCCGTCGAGGTTGTTGCCACCGTGGTTGGAGACCGAGATCGCGCTGACGCCGGCGTCGACGGCACGCCGGGCGTCGTCGATGCGGGTGATGCCCTTGAGCATGACCGGCCCGTCGTAGTTGTCCACGACCCACGCGATGTCCTCCCACGTGGCCGGCGGGGTACCCATCCACTCGCCGTAGGCGCCGAAGAAGGTCGGACCCATCTCGCCCTGGTGCACGAGGTTCGGCGTGGTCAGGTCGGGGAAACGCTTGTTGGTCACCACGTCACGCGCCCACTCGGCGGCCCAGCGCGGACGCACCGCGATCTCCGGGGCGAGGGTGAGCATCGCCTTGGCGTCGAGCTTCTCCGGGATGGTCGGACTGCCCCAGTCGCGCCCCATGGAGAACGACCAGTCGGTGGTGAGGATGACGCCCGCGGCGCCGGCGGCCTTGGCCCGCTCGAGGCGCTCGAGGACCTTCTCCTTGCCGCCGAGCCAATACACCTGGAAGAAGGTCTGCGGGTTCGCGGCGATGACCTCCTCGATCGGCTTGGAGGCGAAGGAGCTCAGTCCCATCGCGGTGCCGCGCGCGGCGGCCGCGCGGGCCACGTCGACCTCACCGTCCGGGGTCACGGCCTGGACCCCGGTCGGCGAGATCATCACCGGGAGGCTGATCGGCTGCCCCATCACCGTGGTGGCCATGTCCCGCTCGGCCTTGGCCCCGATCACGTGCGGCTTGGGACCCAGCTCGGCGAACGCGGCCGTGTTGTCGTCGATCGTCACGCCCTGCTCACTGCCGGCCACCAGCGCCATGTAGACGCTCCGGGGCAGCTTCTTCTTGGCGCGGCGCTGGGCCTCGGCGACCGATTCGAACCAGGGGTTGCGGCGCCAGGGGTTGGCCTCGGCGATCTTCGACAGGCGTGACACGGGAGAGGGCTCCTTCGGGGGGAGGACGTGGGCGGTGGCGGGTCGGCCGGCCGACTCAGACGGGGGACTCGTCGCACAGGCTGGTGGGCCTGCGCGGCGGGGTGGTGACGAGGGTCAGCGGGACCGGGCCGGTGGGCTGCTTGCGCGCCGCCAGCCCCTTGACCCGGGAGTGGTCCTGTGACGGCGAGGGGATGCTGCGCTCGGCCGCGAGCAGTCCCTCGCCGTAGCCCTGGACGCACTCCGGGTCCGGCCCGTCCATGGGCAGGCCGGTGAAGAACTTGGCCGCCATGCAGCCGCCGCGGCAGCTGTCGTAGAAGTTGCAGGACGCGCAGGCCCCGGCCGACTGGGGCTCACGCAGCTCGCGGAAGAGCTCCGAGGTCTGCCAGACGCTCTCGAAGCCGCCGTCGGAGACGATGTTGCCGGCGAGGAACTCCTCGTGGATCGCGAACGGGCAGGCGTAGACGTCCCCGATCGGGTCGATGAGGCACACCACGCGGCCCGCGCCGCAGAGGTTCAGGCCGGGCAGCGAGCCCTGGCCGTCGCCGAAGGCCGACAGGTGGAAGAAGCTGTCACCGGTGAGGACGTTCGACCCGTGCTCGACCAGCCAGTCGTAGAGGTCCTTCTGCTGCTCGGGGAGCGGGTGGAGGTCGTCCCACACGTCCGCTCCGCGGCCGGAGGGGCGCAGGCGGGTGATGCGAAGGGTGGCGTCGTACTTGTCCGCCAGGGCCTTGAACTCGTCCAGCTGGGTCACGTTCTCGCGGGTGACCACCACCGAGATCTTGGCGTCGGTGAAGCCGGCGTTCTTGAGGTTCTCGAGGGCACGGACCGCCATGTCGAACGAGCCCGGGCCGCGGACCGCGTCGTTGACCTCGGCGGTGGCACCGTCGATGGAGATCTGCACGTCGACGTAGTCGCTCGCGGCCAGGCGCTGCGCCACCTTCTCGTCGATGCGCACGCCGTTGGTGGAGAACTTCACGCCCACCTGGTGGCTGGTCGCGTAGTCGACGAGCTCCCAGAAGTCGGGGCGGACGGTGGGCTCGCCACCGCCGATGTTCACGTAGAAGACCTGCATGCGCTGCAGCTCGTCGATGATCGCCTTGCACTGCTCGGTGCTCAGCTCGCGGGGGTCGCGCTTGCCCGAGGAGCTCAGGCAGTGCACGCACGCGAGGTTGCAGGCGTAGGTGAGCTCCCAGGTCAGACAGATGGGGGCGTCGAGGCCGCGCTCGAACTGGTCCACGAGGCGGCCGACGGGGGCGGGGGCCGCCGGGCGGCTGAGCGTGCTGGTCATGAGGTCTCCTCGATCATGCGCGAGGCGGCGAGCTGGCCGAGCGCGTGCAGGTACAGGCGGGCGGTCCCGGGGTCGTCGATCGGTACACCGGCGGCCGCGCAGGCGGCGCGGGCGGTG
>NZ_JAALEE010000435.1:0-7770 GCF_014145265.1 Dietzia sp. CW19
ACCGGCGCCGGAGCAGGCGCCGGAGCTGGAGCGGGTGCCTGACGCACCGGAGCCGGGGCTTGCTGCACGGGAGCCGGGGCCTGCTGCAGGGGTGCCTGACGCACCGGAGCTGGGGCCTGCTGCACGGGCGCGACCGCCTGCTGGACCGCGGGAGCCTCCGGAGCGGCAGCCTCCGATGCTTGCTCTCGACGAGGGTCGGGCTTATCTTCCTTCTTCGCCTTCTTGACCTCGACGGCCGCGGAGATGCCGGCTTGCTGCGCCACTGGCTTCGCCCGCGCTGCTGCGGGAGCAGGCGTCGCACGAGTCGTGGCCCGAGTGGTCGACGCCTGACCCTCCACGACCGCGGCCTGAGCCGTCGTCGCCTTCGCTGGCTTCTGGGCCTCGGTGATACCTGCCTGCGTGCCGGCCAGGGCGAGAGTGGCGCCTCCGAACGCGACAATCGCTGCGGTGGTTCCGACGAGCGCTCCCCTGAGCGCGGTCCGAGATTGGTGCATGGTCTACCCCTGTCGCCGTTTTATAGTGACACCCTAACCCCTCCGGGGCGCATGTCAACGTCACTATAGGACGCAACCGTAAAGTCGTGGGGAAACATCAGGACGGCGACGGAGGAGTGCACATGGGAAGGGCCTCAGCCCATGCCTTCTCCCCCGAGGTTCTTGTCGATTTGCGTCGCAGCGCGGGCCTTTCGCAGGCTGCGCTGGGTGATGCACTGGGGGTGAGTTCGGGCTCAGTCCGTGCTTGGGAGCGGGGTCGGAAGATCCCTCAGGCGGATATGTTGGGTCGGTTGGCAGAACTGTTGAGTGCGGCGCTCTCGAGCACCGTTACCGTTGCCGACCTGGTCGACATTCCCGATACCGGCAGAACTCTCGCTGACTGGCGTGTGCTCCGAGCCTTGACTCAAGGTGAAGCCGCGCGACGCGCTGGCCTTTCCACCTCGCATTATGGGGCGATTGAGCGTGGAGACAGCCCCTTGGCGGCGCATAGTGTTCCCCATCTCGCTGATGCTCTGGGAATCACCCCGGACGAGGTCATCGCTGCCGCAGGTGAGGGCGGGCAGGGCGGTTAACTGCTTTTGGGCCTGTCCACAAAGAACTTGACAGGTGTCCGGCCTAGGCTTGTGGACATGACAGCTCGACTTGCCGACGCGGTACGGAGGAGGCGCGCCGAGCTCTCGCTCAACCTGATTCAAGTCCGGGACCGGGGCGGCCCGCGGGCGCCCATCATGGTGAGAATCGAACGCGGAGACACCGAGGTGATAACCCCCGAGATCCTCGACGCTCTTGACCGGTCGCTGGAGTGGACGATCGGTAGCGCAGCGAGCACTCTTGAAGGAGGCACTCCCACTCCCCGAGAGACGGCGGAAGTGCAGTTTGCACCGTCGGGGGTCACGATCTCCCACGGCGAGGTCGCTGCTCTCACCGCCGCCACATTCCGGTTACAGCAGCTTTCCAGTGACCGCGCCCAGGATTCCGACCTGGTCGAGGCTATCGAGGACCTCGCCCAGGCAGTGGCCCCGCTGTATGGTCAGTTCATCACGGAGTTACTGGCCGCGAATACCCACGGACTTGGTAGCGATATTGTCGTTGACGCAGTAGCTCCGCTGCTGGCCGAGCGTGCGGACTCCGAACTCGACGAAGGCGCTGCGCTGCGTAGATGGCTGGCGATGCCGGACGCCAAACGTGATCGCGGGGAGGACGCATGACGCAAGCGGACCGACTTCAGCAACTCATGTGTGTATGGCGTGATCCCTCTGGTGGGATGCGCACCGTCGAGGAAATTGCTGCGCACACGCCACCGACGGTTGGCGTTACTCCCGAGCTGTTGGGAGACGTGCTCGCGGGGAAGTCAGTGCTCACCGAAGCCCAATGCGAGGCTGTCGCTGCGTTCTTCAAGGTCCCCGGTCGCTACCTCAGCGATGGGGACGAGAAAATTCATGAGCAGCTGGAGCTGCTCAGGCACCTGGTGAATGCAGGTGCAAGGTCAGTCCGACTGCGGGGCAAACCGGTCGACACCACGCGAAAAGCCCTTCTCGCTGCCGTGTCCCGCCGTGTGTCGTAGTTGCTTGGCTCGCTGCCACTGCACCGACAGCTCCCCCGCCTGGCCGACGGCGTCGACGGCAAGCAGACCCTCGTCACCGAGGTGGTCTGTTCGCCTGTCGCGCTGCATCGCCGCGTCCTGAATTGCGAGTGCGAGGATCAGTGCCGGAGGTTCGGCGCTTACTTTGCGAGCTGCGCGCATATGACGGTCGTTCACCAGGGGCGCCAGATGAGCAAGAGCGTCGACGCTCTCCACGATGGCTCGGAGGCGCTGCTCCTTGCCGCGCAGACTCCACGGATCACTGAGAGCCACCTCAGGGCACGCCGTTCTCAGGTCCAGCCACATAGCCGTCATCGGATCGGCCCAGCTATCTTCCGCTCCACGGTTGGCCACCAGTGCCGAAATGACGGCACCAATTGTCAGAAGAACTGCGAAGACGACCCCGTTTGGTACACCGCGGCCGTCTAGGAGACTGTGATCATCTCGAAGAGCGCTGAACCCCACGGCCACAAACACGGTGAAGTTGTCGATGACCAGGAAGGCGTAGACCAGCGTCACCACCGCGCCGACTAGCCGCGACCGGCTTAGTCCCCAGGAGCCGATGAGCTGTTTGACCAGCAGAACCAATCCGACCAACGTGGGAAGACAGAAGATGGCGAAGTACCACAACGCCCAGCCGCTTGGAGCAGACTCCATTTGGTCACCGGCGCGTGGGGCTACAGCGGCAGTGATGACCAGTAGCACCGTCAGCCCGCCGCTAATGGCGTAGAGGACAGGCACCAGCCGTGGGTGTTTGACGTCGCCCTGCGTGGCAAACCAGAGCAAGATCACGCCAGCCACCGCCACGAGGCACGCTCCATGAATTAGTGCGCGCAGGATCGCTGCCCCAAGGAGCGGCTCAACGACGTCGTAGATCGGGCCCACCTTCAATGTCAGGGCCACAGCCCCCGCGGCCAGTGATTCGGTTAGCCGCCGGGGAGCTCCACCGCTGCGTGCCGCGTACACCCGCCACAAGATCGCCGCCCAGGTGATCGCAAGTAGCGTGAAATCGAGCCAGGCTGGCAGCAAATTACGCATGGTTATCCACCCCAAAGGCGCGCCATAGCTCCCGCCCACCAGACGTTTCCTGGGCTTGGCGCAACTGCCTCTCGACCTCGATCCCGGTGGTCATACGCGCAAGGATGAGTGTGCCGAGGAACTCCGCTTCGTACTCCTCTAGCGAAGAGTGGTTCTCGCGTTTAAGCAGGCGGTGAACCTCGCTCAAGTCCAGATCCGGAAAGTACGCGTCCATTCCGTGGGCCGCGTCCGGCGTGGCGAGGTCTCCCCGATGTCCCAGGAGCAGGTGGGCGATCTCGTGGGCCGTCACGGCATCTTGGTGCCACTGCGGTGTGCCGGCACCCAGAATGATGTGGTCCGCAGAGTCGAACTGGACCAGCAGGCCGCACGCCTCCGTACTCAGCGCTCCCTCCATCTGCTCGACTGTCACGGGTCTCCCCCGCTGTCGAGAGATCTCCCCCAGCAAGGACTCTCGAGTCCACGGCCGCGCGCAGCGAATGCCGCGCAGTGCCCGCCGCGCTCGACGACGAGCCATGAACAGCTCACGTCTGTTCATGCCAGCGCTTTCGATACGGCGGACCGAACGACCCCAGCACAGGACTCATCGGCTGGAACCGTCAGCATCCGGTGATCGCCCCCTGGCGTTCCCCACATTGAGGAGCCGACGAAGGTGGGGGTCACCCACTCCCATTTCCCCAACTCAGATCCCACCGCAGCAAGAGCGGCAATCGTGTCGTAAGCCGACGGAGACCACACTTGCCGCCCTGCCCTCTGCGCACAATGCCACCCGTAGGCCTCGTGAATCGACCGCTGAAAGCGCCCGCTGGCCGTGGTCGAACCGAACTCCGACTCTCTGAGCCATATGTGCTCCCCAGCGTTGATCGTCACCCAATCCACGCCGAGATTCTCGACGACCCATGTACTCGCGGCAATGTCTACCTCCGAGTTGGGATCTCGTCCCGGGTCCGACTCTCCGACGATGCCGGCGCCACCGACAGCAACAATGCGCGGGCTCGACTGCGGCTTTGCCGCAGCTAGATTGGTCATCGGACCTAGACAGAGCAGGACATCCTCCGACCCCGCCGATTCGCAGAACTCGAGGATCGCCTTGGACGCGGCGTGCGGATCGCCCGGTCGATCCGGCCTCGAACCGTGGCCGCCCAGCCCATCAGGGCCGTGCACCAGGCGGGGCGTGAAGGTGGGACCCGGCACAGGACCGGCAATCACCGGTATATGGTGTCGCATCACCGCGAGCACGTCGGCAACATTCCTCGCCGCTTGCACGGCTGAGGTGTTCCCCGAAGTCGTGGTCACGCCGATGATCTCGACCTCGGGACGGCTCACCAGCACGGCCAGGGCCAGGGCGTCGTCAACGCCGCAGTCAGTGTCAATGAAGATTCGCACCCAAGCAGGGTATGCGAGAAACGCCGACACCGGTTTATAGTGTCGCCATGGCCATCAGCGGCGTGTCGTCCGCCATAACAGTTACAGATACCGGTAGGAATGCGGTCATGGCACAGCCACACAAGGGTGATCGACGACTCGTCGGTACGCGTCTCGCGCGCGACGTCCACGATGAGGTTCAGCGTCGGGCTGCCGACGCTGGCACATCGGTATCCCAGTACGTCGCAGATGTCCTGGCCGCGCACGTCGGCCGGACTGACGAGATCCGAGAGACCCCCGCTGATGCCCTGTTCCCACGCCACCAATTAGAGGAGCCGCCGCTCGCAGACATCGCTTAGCGCACAGAACACGCGCACACGATCAACTGCATAGCGCACCCACACAAAAGCGATCGCCCCCCGGAGGCAACCGAAGGGCGATCTTGAGAGTGTGACCGGAAAGAGTTACCAGCTCGAACCGGTTTTTGGTGCCCCACCTGAAAGGCAGAACTGCGTGCGAAGCTGTTCTGAGGGTAGCTCACACCCTGTGGACGTGTCCAGCACCGCCGCGCCGGAACTCGTCTCGACTGAGCCAGACCCTCCAACCACCATTACCGTCGTCGATACTGCGGCCCTCGCGGAGCTCGCAGCTCTCCTGGCGGACTCAACCGTCCGCGCATGGGCTCTCGCTCCGACCCAGGGCGACAACCAAGCGATCCAGGTCGGTAGCGGCAACGCCGACCAGCTCGTGCGCCGCGCTCGCCTCGGCACTGAAGCCGCAACATGGGCCATCGTCGCCCAGCCACGTCCAGAGCTGGTCGCCCTCGACATCGACGAGTGCGCCGAACTAGTAGTCCCCGAGATTCGTCAGGCGGCTGCGGATACTGCGACCGTGGTCGTCGCCGCGGTCGCCTCCGGGCGCGACGACTGTCTCCACCTCTGGTGTATTCCGGCGACCAGGCACGGCCGCGACGAGCTCCTGCGACGTGTCGCTCTCATCCGTGAGCACCATCGGCTGCCGGCCGCGGCGATCGACCACCGTGAGGGCAAGGCCATTCGACTGCCGGGCAGCGTAAGCCTCAAACCCGAGGGGCGTCCCGCGCAGCTCGTCGACCTCGAGACCGGGAAAGCGACTGACGTTCGCACGGTAATCCGAGCTGTCCAGGCATCGCTTCCTCGCGACGCGCGGGGATCCGCGCCACAGCGGCTGCGTCGTCGACAGCCGGCTCCCTCAGCCATTCCCCTGCCGTTGCCGGTTGACGACGGCACGCGCCTGGTGACCGAAGCACCTCGAGCGTGGCGCCGGCGCGCACAGTTCACGCCCGAGGATTGGGCGATCCTCAACGACGACACCCGCCGCGACCGGTCAGCGGCCGCCACGGACGCCGCGTGGGTTCTTTGGCGTCACGGCATCCGCTCGGCGACCGCCGCGCTGTGGTGGTACCAGCGCACTGCTGCTTTCGGGAAGTTTCGTCAACGTGACGAGGTGTCCCGCCGGGACGACCGGACTTCTGACTGGTCCGCCTGTCGGCAGCACTGGGCTTCGATCGCTCGGCGTGCGCGAGCATTCCGCCCTGAGATCCCCGAGTCAGACCGCCGCACCCTCGACGCAGCACGCGAGGAGATCCGCTGGTGGGGTGATGCCGACCTCCAGGCAGCTGCCGCCGTGGTCATCGACCGGTTCAGCGACGGGTACGGACTGGCGAGCCGGCCGATCGCTCGCCGAGATCTGCAGCTCGCACTCCACCTGTCCGACGGCGCAGCGTCCGACAGGCTCGCGGCCCTGGTTAAGCGAGGGCTGCTTGTCGTGAGCCACCCGTGGAGCTCCACCACCCCGCGGGAAGCCACCCGGTATGACCTCGCGGTCCCCGCGACCACTTACCGGGGGGAAACCGACCATGACGTCACAAGCCCTGCGGTGCCCTTGCAGCACCCCCTCTGGGGACTCCTCCGCCACACCAGCCGGCGAACCCTCCTCACCCTGCTACGCCACCCCGCCTCCCCCACCCGCCAACTCGCTGCTCTCCTGGGCCTCCCTCCCGGGGACGCCACCCACGGGGTCCTCCACCTCCTCCGGCAGCTCGAGGACGCCGGGCTCGCTACCCGGGCGGGCACCGGCCGCGGAACGCTCTGGTCCGCCGCCTCCACTCTGGACCTGGACGCCGCGTCCCGTCGTACAGGTGCGCTGACGAGGGCCCAGGAGCTGGCCGCCCGCATCTGCGGTGAGCGCGCCTGCTGGCACGCCGAGAGCCACGCAGAGACAGCGCGGACTCTCCGCGGGCTCCACGTTCTTCGCGCACGTCTCACTCACGCTGAGGCTCGCGGGCAGCGCCCTCGCCCACACCCTGCTCCGCGGCACCGCACCCATCCTCGTCCTCCTCGTCGAGCAGCCCCCCGCGGTCGCCACTCCCCTCCGGTGGGCCCGACCGCCGCGACGCCAGCGCGAGAGCGCCGGCCTAGCCACGCCCCTCGGTCTGCTCCCCCACTGTGATGTCACCAGCGTCCACTGACTCCGAGCGGTCGTACTCTTGCCCCATGCACACGGCCTCTCCTGAACTGTCCGAGTGCCGCACTACGACTACGTCGGGGGTGCTGTCCCAGCCATGACCGGCTTGCTCGTCACGCTCTACGGACGCGAGTCCTGTCCGCCGTGCATAAGGACCAAAAAGCTCCTGGATCAAGCCGGTGTTGCGTTCTTGTACGTGGACATCGACGAAGACCCGGACGCACTCGAGGGACTCACCGAGCAGGACTGGGTGACCGCCCTGCCAGTCATCATCACCCCAGAACTCCAGTGGTGCGGCTACCGGCCTGAACACATCAGGACAATCACCACCAGGTACGGGCCCAGCTAAGCTGAGTCGCAGACGAACAGTCACCCCACACTCGAAAGGACCAGCCATGGTCATCGACGGCAACGTCATCGAAATCGGCACCCTCAACCAGCTCAAATCCGGCAGCAGCGTGCTCACCATCAAAGTGCGACACCGCGCCTACAACCCCACCGCCCGCACCTTCACCGGCGAGGTCGTCTACGACGTCGAGCTACGCAAACAACTCGCCGAGAACGCCCACACCAGCCTCACCATCGGCGACGACGTCATCATCGACGCCGACGAACACGACCTGGCCGCCACCATCTACACCGACAGCCACGGCCGGAACCACCCCCAACTCAGCGGCGCCAAAGCCCGCAACATCGGCATCAGCATCCGATCCGAAGCACTGCCCGTCACCACCTAAGAGCACTATCTGCCCGGCCGCCGCGGGTCGACTGGGGCCAGCTCCCGCGTGC
>NZ_JAALEE010000435.1:7780-10580 GCF_014145265.1 Dietzia sp. CW19
GACCATGCTCACGTCGCCCACGTTCACCGTCCCCGGCGCCGAGGGGATCGCCGCCGCCTACGCCGAGATGCGCCACTACGGCGTCACCCCGCTCGTGGCCAGTGACTGGCTCACCGAGCAGATCGAGGCCACCGCCCACCAGGACATCGCCCAGCAGGTCGAGCGCAACCACGGCGCACCCGCCGAGCGCCCCGTCACCGTCGACGCTCGCGTCCGCCGCGAGATCGACCGCGCCATCAACGTCGCCGTCGCCGTCTACAACCGCCAGCGCAGCCGCGTAACCAACCTCGACCAGATCGCCACCGAGGCAGGAGCCGCAGCGATCAACCGCGCCGCAGTCGCCCGCCAGGCCCGCACCAACGACACCGACCGCGCAACCCTCATCGAACCCCGGGTCGATACCGTTCAGGTCACGCCGCATATGGCCGTGCACTACGTCGCCGCAGTCCTCACCATCGGCCCCCGCGCCCGCGCGATCTCCGCACGGTTCACCAGCAACGGCAAGAACGGCGTCCGCCTCACCCACTTCGACGTCCTGATGCCCTAACCGGCCGCTGGAGGGGGTCGCCCGCCTGGCGACCCCCTCCAGCGCATTTCACACCCCACCCCTCCCCCGCAACACCCGCGCCCAGGTGTCCACCGAAGCCGCCGACGCCCACGAACCGTGCCACTCTGGCCGCATGACCACCGCCGAACCACTGCGCTCGACCAACCTGCGCGAACTCATGCGCGACACCGTCAACCTCGCCCGTGCCGGAGACCACCGCGCCCGCCGCGTCACCATCGGCCCCCGAAGCGGAATCGTCACCCCCCACCACTCACCCGACGGCGAGCTCGACGCCGCAGACCTCGCCGCCCAAGTGTGGGCGATCGGACACGACGAACCCTCCGACACCGGCACCTACACCGAGGGCTACTACACCCACCAAGGAGTCCCCCACATCGTCTACGCCCCAGCGCCATAACCGCAGGTGAAAGCACATTAACGCACCATAGACGTACCATACGCGCATGGCGCGTGTATGCTAGAAGCAGAGCAGCCACAAGGCCACTCACCCCGTACCCGAAAGGACCACCGTGGACACCACGATGAACCTCATCCACGTCAGCCCCTCCGAGCTGACCCTCGTCTCGAACATCCGCGACGCCAAAGCCTCCGACGACCTGGTCGCCAGCGTCCGCGAACACGGCCTCCTTGAGCCGATCAACGCCTACCGCGACGACAACAACGACCTGGTCGTCAAGCACGGCCACCGCCGCACCCTCGCCGCCGTGGCTGCCGAACTCGACCAGGTCCCCGTCATCGTCACCTCTGCCCCGGCAGACGACCTCGACGGCAAGACTGACCTGATCGCGGCCCAGTGGGACGAGAACCAGCAGCGACAGAACCTCACCACCCGCGAGCAGGCCGAGACCATCGCCCAGCTCGCCGCCTTTGGCATCTCCCCCGCCCAGATCAGCAAGCGCCTGCGCGTCGACCGCTCCACCGTCGACGCGGCCACCACCATGCCCGACACCGACACTCTCGACCGCTACGACCTGACCATCACCCAAGCCGCCGTCGTTGCCGAGTTCGCCGACGATGACCGCGCCGTCGACAGCCTCGTCCGTGCCGCCGCCACCGGCCAGTTCGAGCACCAGGCCGCTCGCCTGCGTCAGCAGCGGCAGATCGCCGCCGCCCTGGCCGAGGCCCGCGCCCAGTGGGAGGCCAAGGGTGTGCCCGTCCTCGAGGGCTGGCCCGCCTACGACTCCAAGGGCGAGTGGGTCGACAGGCTGGTCGACGTCGAGACCGGTGAGAAGGTCACCATCGACCCCGACAACCCTGGCGACCACCTCGCCGTCCGGCTTGATGCCGACTTCACCACCGTCCTCACGGCCACCGGGGAGCCGGTCGACCCGTACGAGATCTACGAGGACGACGAGGAGGACCGGCCCGAGGACGCGATCATCCGGAGCCAGGTCCACGAAGCGCTGGTAGTCCAGGCCCGCTGGTACTGCGACGACCTCGCCGCCCGAGGGTGGAAAACCCCGTGGAGCACCGCGTCCCAGGGCGAACCGACTGAGGAAGAGCGCGAGCAGAAGCGGGCCGAACGACGCGACGTCATCGCCGCAAACAAGGCGTGGCTTGCCGCCGAGCAGGTCCGCCGCGACTGGCTCAAGACCTTCTGCGCCCGCAAGGCCGCGCCGAAGAACAGCGCCGCGTTCGTCGCCGCCACCATTACCACCAGCCCGCACCTGCTCTCCGCGGACCGACTGCGAGGCGAGCGCGAGACCTACCTGACGGTCCCGGACACCGAGGCGATGACCACCGCTAAAGCCACCATGACCAGCCTGGCCATGTGCCTGATCGCCCACGAGGTCAACACCCACAAGGGCTCCTGGCGACACATCGACCGCCGCACTGTGGCCTACCTCCGGTTCATCGAGGACCAGGGCTACGCCCTGTCCCCCGTCGAGCGCCGCGCCTGCGGCGACCACGTCGACACCGACGAGCTGTAAGACCCCTCCCGATGCCGGGCTACCGTCCAAGCGACGGTGGCCCGGCCTCTGGGTGGGCACTGGTGGGCGGCCCTCTTTCCCTGCCACCGCGATTCTTCGTGCTCCACTGCCGGCGTCAAGGTCGGCGCCGGCTTCGCCGTCGCCCGGCCGGCCACGACCAATCCGCCCCGCGCTGCGCTTATTTCGGGGCGGATTCGTCGCAGCAGTCCGGGTGCCCTCTCTTGACCCCGTTCGCTGCGCACGAAAATCGGCAGGTGTCAGGGAAAGGGGGACACTGCGCGAACGGCACAGCCGAGGCGGT
>NZ_JAALEE010000435.1:10706-10973 GCF_014145265.1 Dietzia sp. CW19
ACAGAGCCGGGAACGCCCGCTCACCCCGCACCCGAAAGGACCACCATGACCAAGCCAGGCACCCTGCTCGAGACCTTCGATCTCGAGGTCCCGGACGAGGGCCGCACTATCGCGGCCGAAATCCGGCTCGTGACCAATCCCGACGGCACCGAAGTGCTGTGGCACTACGAGAACGGCCGCGCCGCGTTCGTCCACCCCGCCCGCCGCTGCACCAACTGCGCCGAGGTCATCACCTCCGGCCAGAGCGGCAGCCGCTGCACCGGGTGC
>NZ_JAALEE010000435.1:11204-14155 GCF_014145265.1 Dietzia sp. CW19
AGACCTACACCCCGCAGCAGAAAGAGGCCGCCCGCGCGGCCCGCGCCGAGAAGGTCGAGCAGATGCACGACGAGCTGTCCGCCGCCGTCGACGCCCTCATGCAGTCCGGCCAGTGGCTCATGTGGCTGGACTTCCTCGGATCGTTCCACCGCTACAGCTTCAACAACACGATGCTGATCCAGGTGCAGTGCCCGCACGCCACCCAGGTCGCCGGATTCAAGGCGTGGCAGGCCAAGGGCCGCCAGGTCCGCAAAGGTGAGAAGGGGATCCGGATCTTCGGCAAGCCGTTCCGCCTCGTCTCCGAGACCGACGAGGCCACCGGAGAGACCACCCGCAAGGCCATCAAGTGCCCACCGCCCGTGGTCAGCGTGTTCGACATCTCCCAGACCGACCCCATCGAGGGAGTCGAACAGCCCACCGCCCCCGTCGCCCAGCTCCAGGGCGACGACCACGCCGCCCTCTACGAGCGCATCAGCCAGTGGATGACCGGCCAGGGCTGGACCGTCACCCGCGAGCAGATCCCCGGCGAGTCCAACGGCTACTGCACCGTCGACGGAACCCGCCGCATCGTCGTCGACGCCGACCTGTCCGACGCCCACGCCGCAAAAACCGCCATCCACGAGGCCGCGCACGCGATCTTGCACACCGACGACGACGGCAAGCTCACCACCGAGCCCGACCAGGCCACCCGCGAACTCGAGGCCGAATCCGTCGCCTACGTCGTGGCCGGGCTGCACGACCTCGACACGAGCGACTACAGCGTCGGCTACGTCGCCAGCTGGAGCGGGGGACAGGCCGACACGGTCAAGGCCACCGCCGTCCGAGTCCAGGAAGCCGTCCACCTCATCGCCGACGCCCTCACCGACGAAGACCAGGACGAGGAGGCCACCGGCTAGGCCGGCGGAGCGGTCGGGCGTGGCGCCGCTCCGCTAAGCGCCACGCCCGACCGCCGGCCACCCTCGCATCATGCACGCACGACACGCCCCACACCCAAGCATCACACGTGCTCCATACCCGCACCATGCGCCGATATACTCGCACCATGCACGCATAACGAAGGGAAAGCACCCATGACCACGGTCATCGCGATCGCCAACCACAAGGGCGGCGTCGGCAAGACCACCACCGCCCTCATGCTCGCCCACACCGCCGTCGCAGGCGGCAAGCGCGTCCTAGTCATCGACCACGACGCCCAAGGGGGAGTAGCCCTGCGCATCCTCGGAAACCGCGACCCCGACGGACACACCCTCGCCGACATCTACGCCCGCACCCCAGGCGTCACCCTCGCCGGCGCCACCCACACCACCCGCCGCCCCGGCCTGGACATCGTCCCCTCCGGCCGCGGCAAACTCGCCGCAGCCCTGCAGGCGCTCGGGGGAGTGGCCCCCGGAAAAGTCCTACACAAAGCCCTCGACACCGTCCGCGACAACTACGACCTCGTCATCATCGACTGCGACCGCGGCCTGTCCCTGGGAACCATCAACGCCCTCTACTCAGCCGACCGGGTCCTCCTGGTCACCGAACCCGAAAACGACTCCTTCAACGGCATCAGCGACACCGGCGAGCTCGTCGACGAGATCAACGAAGACCTCCGCCCCAGCCGGCCCCTGCCCGACCCCGACATCCTCATCAACCTGCGCGACACCACCCGCACCGCCACCCACGGCCGCGTCGCCACCGAGATCCGCGACTGGGCCACCCAATCCGGCTACACCGTCCACCCCCACGACATCCCACGCCGCGCCTTCATCGCCGAAGCCGCCGCCAACGGTCAAGGACTCGACGAGCTCCGCGACATCGCCGCCGTCACCGTCCGCGACAGCTTCCACGAGCTGCTCACCACCCTGACCGCCGAAAGGACCTGAACCCATGGCCGCCACACCGCCCGTCCGCAAGCGCAAGACCACCGACAGCCTCGTCGCCCAAGCCGCAGCAGGGGAGGGCACCCCACGGCCGGCCGACGCCCCCGAATACCGCAACTGGAACATGCGCCTGCCAGCCGACCTGGTCGAACGCATCTGGGGCACCTGCGAAGCCCTCGACAAGGACGAGGACCTGCCCAGCGCCGTCGCCTTCACCGTCCGCGCCTTCGAGGAGCTGCTCGACCGCCTCGACGCCGAATACAACGACGGCAAGCCCTACCACTCCGACACCAGCCCCTTCCGCGCCGGCGGCCGCACCACCTACAAGAGGTAGACCCATGCACATCGTCACCATCACCACGACCACCCCCACCGGCCAACTCCTCCACCAGGACACCCTGGCCACCACCGGCAGCCACGCCGAAGCCCTCGACCTCGCCGCACACCACGCCGCAGCCACCACCATCGACATCCACGCCGCCAACACCGGCCAACATCACGCTCATCTCATCGCCCTCGGCGACGAACCCCACGCCGTCATCGCACCCCGCATCGCCCCAACCGGACGCACCGACCTCCTCGCCACCCTCCGAGCAACCCGCACCCTCACCCACTAAGAGCACTATCTTCCGCACCGCCGCGAGTCGACTGGGGCCAGCTCCCGCGTGCAACACCGCCTGGTGACTCCCGCGACGTAGCCCCCAACGCGGCAACCGGGTCGAGATCCACCACGGGGGCTTCCGTCGCGCGATGCCAAATGGCCCTGGCGTGAAAACGCAGCACACGCATAGTATTGGTCCGTGACTGTCAGGCTCTGCGTTCTGCTGTGGCCGTACCCCGGCCGGGAGGACGCCCTTCGCCTCTACGAGGACGAAGTCCTTCCGCTTATCGCCGATCACGGCGGAAGACTCTGTTCGCGCGATCAAGTCGAACGCCAAGCAACTACCGATCCGATCGAGATTCAACGAATCGACTTCCCAAGCGCCAACGCCCTCAAAGCATTCATGGCCGACCCTCGCCGCCTGCAGCTCGAGTCACAACGCGCGAACTCGATTGCACGGTCTGGACCGTTCCCGTTCTGGTGGACAC
>NZ_JAALEE010000436.1:0-6715 GCF_014145265.1 Dietzia sp. CW19
TGGCGCATCCCCGCGCTGAGAGCCGCGGGACGGGCCCCGGACCAGGCGCCCAGACCCAGGCGGTCCAGCAAGGACTGGGCCTCGGCGCGGGCCGCGCGCCGGCCCACCCGTTGGTTACGGAGACTGATCGCGACGTTGTCGAGTAGGGTCAGCCAGGGCAACAGGCTGTCGCCCTGGGGCATCAACGCGCAGGACTCCAGGCGTCGTGCGGGCTGACTCTCGTCGAGGACGAGGGCGGACCCCGTCGTCGGCTCGGTGAGGCCGGCGATCAGCGACAGCAGCGTCGACTTGCCACATCCGCTGCGCCCGACGACGGCGATGTGTTCGCCCACCGGAACGGAGAGGGTGAGGTCCGCGAGCACCGCGCGGCGCGCGCCCGGATAGGTGTGTCCCAGGTCCTCGAGAGACACCGCCGTGGTTCCCGGACGACTCACCACAGCGTGCACCAGCGCATGTGACATCCCTCCGCTCGTGTGAACGAGTTCAGGTTCAGCGGGTGTGATCTCAGCCCCGTTCGGTAGGGGCACCCCGTGTCATCGGCTCCGATTGCGACAATCGGGCCGAACATGAAACGTATCACCGGCCGATTCCGTGATGGGAGGCCCGTCTAGTGGGTGCGCATCCGTGTGCTGGAGCGCCGGTCGCGGGGCAACCGCCCGCAGCAGACGGGAGGCGGCCGGCAACGACCCCGCCGCTCACCCCTCTCACCGGCATCAGCGGCCGCGAACGAGGTGCCCACTCGGCGAGTGGTCACATCGGATGGATTTCGGAACACCCCACCTGGGAGAACGTGAGCAGGTGTGACCACGCGGCGGGGCGGTGATCGTGCGGCGGGCGGTGACCACGCGGCGGGCGGTGACCCGCTGCCGGCGACGATGTGGGCACGGTGGCCGGCTGAGGGCCGGTCGCCGTGCCGGACATATGCCCAGACCTGTGCGCCCCCGAGAGGATTCGAACCCCTCCCGAGTACTGGATCCGTCCCCGTCGCTGACCTGCGAGGACACCACGTCTGACCAGGTGTGATGACACCCCCCTTCATGTACAGTTGTGGACAAATAGGGGCATGTTCTAGCGCCTATTCCCCACGGATTCCCCACGGATCCCCGACGTGAAGGCGACATCATGGCACGGTCTAAGGCTCGGACGCGGCGGCGGTTCGGTGAGCTGGACAAGCTCCCCAGTGGGCGGTGGCGGGCGCGGTACACCGGCCCCGATCTTCAGCGGCACAGCCCCGGTCGCACGTTCCAGGCCCAGGACGACGCGGCCGGGTGGCTGCGGGCCGAGGAGCTGCTCGTCGAGCGGGGGGAGTGGACGCCGCCGGCCGAACGGCAGGCACGGGCCGAAGCTGAGCGCACCGCTGCCACGCTGACCCTCGACGACTTCGGTGTGCAGTGGCTCGCCTCCCGCGACCTACGGCCCTCGACGAGGGACACCTACACAAAGGTGTGGGGAACCCGCGTCCGGCCGTACCTCGGCGGTGTCCCGCTGGCCGAGGTGACCGCCGTGGCCGTCCGGCAGTGGTGGGCCGACCTCGGCCGTGACCACACCACCCCGACCCGCAACGCGCACGCCTACCAACTGCTGCGGGCGGTGATGAATACCGCCGTCGAGGACGGGCTCGCGCCGGGCAACCCCTGCACCCTCAAGACGGCCGGGCGCGCACCCAAGGCCGGACAAGTCGACCTGCTCACCGTTGCCGAGCTCGACGCGATCACCGCCCACATGCCCGCCCACTACGCCGCCTCGGTGCCGATCATGGCGTGGTGCGCGCTGCGGTTCGGTGAGGCGACCGAACTTCGCCGGAAAGACATCACGGGCGGGGGCCGGGTCCTACGGATCCGTCGCGGGGTGACCTACGTCAAGGGGGAGTTCATCGTCGGCCCGCCCAAGTCGGCCGACGGGGTCCGCGACGTGGTCGTCCCGCCCCACATCGTGCCGGTCCTAGCCGATCACCTCGAGAAGTACGTGGGCGACGACCCCGAGGCGCTGGTGTTCACCACCCGCACGGGGGCGCGGATCCTGTCCTCGACCTACCGAGAGATGTTCCGCGCGGCCCTGGCCAAGGCGGGCGTGACCAAGTCGGTGAAGGTCCACGACCTGCGCCACCTCGGCGGGACGCTGGCAGCGCAGGCGGGCGCGACCACCCGCGAGCTCATGGCCCGGTTGGGGCACTCGACGCCCAACATGGCGATGCGGTACCAGCACGTCGCGGCAGGTCGGGACGCCGAGGTCGCGCGGCGCATGGCCGAGCTGGCAGGCGGTGGGGACCAATAACGAGCCGGGTGTGGACAGACCTAACAACACTCGTGTAACTTCGGTCAGGTAGTGACACCGCCCGCCATCTGAGCGCGGGCCGCGTCCCCGACTAGACCAGAAAGCCCCCCGTGAAGCCCCGTTACCGGGGTACCCATGCTTCACGGGAGCTTTCATGTCCACTTCATCCTTACCGCGGCGGCTGGTCTCCATCGCCTGCGGTGCCGAGACGCTCGGCGTCCACCAGCGCACGGTTCGCCGCTACATCGCCGACGGTCACCTCACCGGCTACCGGATCGGTCCTCGCACGCTACGGGTCGACGCCGCCGAGCTGGAGGCGTTCGCCACTGGAAACCCTGTCCGGTGACCTCAACGGAGAACGCCGCCGGGGCAGGCACCCCGACGGCGTCACACAAGCTGCTCAGCTCGGATGCCATAGTAACCCCCGCCCACACGGTGGACCAGGACCACGACGACGGCGTCGCCGACGACGACTACATCCGCCCCGGCGTGGTGTACGGCGCTCTGCCTCGCTCCCGGCGCGTGGTCCTGGCCGAGCAGTCCAAGTACGACGTGGACGCCCTGCGCCGTGTGGGCAGGGACGCCCTCGGGATCCCGTTCTGGGAACAGGACATCACCGAGGTCGTCAAGCTCGTCGAGGGCAAGACCGTCGACCTACTTGTCCGCCCCAGCCGGGTGGACGCCGGACGCAAGTACGCCGCCGCGCTCGAGGCGCACGCCCGCGGCCCGAAGTGGGTGCGGGTGTGTCTCCTGCCCGAGGGGACCGACATCGTCGCTGAGCTCGACGCCGGTCGTGGCCTCAAGGACGTGGGCGGCCGGACCATCATCCGCGGTCCCGAGATGGACACCGGGCAGCACGTCGTCGACAACGCCCTCGACCGTCTCGTAGCGGCTGGCCTCGACCGTCGTGCCCTGGCCGAGCTTCCGCCACCGCAGCCGCTCATCGAGGGGCTCCTGTTCCTCGACAGCGTTGCGCGACTCGTCGGCAAACCCGGGTCGTACAAGACCTACGTGGCGCTGGACTTCGCGCTGTGCGTGCTCACCGGCAAGCCCTGGCACGGTCGGGTGACCCTCGCCGGCGGCGGCAAGGTGCTGTACCTCGTGGGTGAGGGGCTCGCCGGGATCAACAACCGCATCGCCGCGTGGGAGGCCGAGTACAACGACGGCAAGCCGGTCGGGTACGACGCGGACGGCGATCAGACCCTCATGGTCCTACCGGTGCCGATGAACCTGGCCTCCACCGACCCCGAGGTGCTGGCCCTGATCCAGCTGATCGCGGGGGAGCAGTTCGACCTCGTCATCGTCGACACCCAGGCCCGGTTCACCACCGGGGCCGAGGAGAACAGCGCCGCCGATATGGGGATGCTGGTCAAGACTCTGGACACGATGCGGAAAGCGTCGGGCGCGTGCGTGACCGTGGTGCATCACAGCGGGCACACCGGCACGCATGGCCGCGGGTCCACGGCCGTCAACGGGGGTCTTGAGACCGAGCTGATCCTTGCCCGCGGCGACCGAGGCGAGATCACCCTCCACGTCGACAAGCAGAAGAACGCGAAGGAGATCCCCGACATAAACCTCGTCATGCACGAGGTGCGGGACAACCTCGTGGTGCGCACGCTCGACGAGGTGGGCGGGGCTGCGGGGCTCGACTACATGGGCCACCTCCAGGCCCCGCTGGAGCCGCGCGGCCGGCGGGACAAGTCGCCGAACTACGAGAAGCTGGCCCGGTTCATCTGGGAGGTCTACCAGGGCGGCAGTGGCGAGACCAAGGCGAACATCAGTGCTGCGCTCAAGTCCACCACGTGGGGCACCGAACCCGATACACAGCTTCGACTCACGGGCGCTCAGTCCCAGTTCCGCAAGCGGTTCGACGAGAGCTGGACGGCACTGGAGAAGCGCGGATGGATCGCCACCGTCGGCGGTCGATCCCGGCAGATGCTCACCGCCGCCGGGGTGGAGGAACTGGGGTACTCCGACGAGTCAGACACAGCCGGGGAGGACGCCGCCGATGACTGATCTGAGAGCGTCCGAATCGGTGTCCGAATGGTGTCCGACGACAGCCACACCGGCACCGTCCGAATCGAGTGTCCGAATGGTGTCCGGTGGCGTCCGAATCGACCATATCCGCTGCTCAGCCCGTATATCCGATCGGACGCTATTTCGGACGCCGACCATGTTGTCCGGTTTAGGTGTCCGACGCCCCCCCTTAACCTCGATCCACCGATCGACTGTGTCCGGTGGGCGGCGTGGGAGAGTGAGAATGCCCTCCTGACCTGGGAAAATGCGACTTGTCTAAGGTCCGCATAACCCGCTCAAGAAGGGCATCTCGTAGATGCAACTGTCTCACACGCTCCCGGTCGTGTCCGCGAGCTTCGATGAGCCCAATCTCGTGTCGTCGGCCGGGCTGGTTCCACTGATGAGGCTCGCTGAGCAGGCGGGGCTGGGTCGGCTGGGAGATGAGCGCCTGACGGTCCCGACGGACAAGGGCGCCAACGCGGGCCGCAAGCTCGCCTCGCTGGTGGCCGGGATGGCGGCCGGCGCGGACAGCATCGATGACATGGCCCTGCTGCGCCACGGCGCGATGGGCAAGATCTTCCACCGCCCCTACGCTCCCTCGACGTTGGGCTCCTTCCTGCGCGCCTTCACCTTCGGCCACGTGCGCCAGGCCGACGCGATCGCCTCCCGGTTCCTGTTGGCGCTGGCCGAGGGCACCGAACTGCTCGGCCGCGAAGACGACAGCGGGACGGTGATGGTCGACATCGACGACACCATCGTGGAGGTCCACGGGCATCACAAGCAGGGAGCTTCCTTCGGCTACTCCGGAGTGCGCGGCCTGAACGCGCTGCTGGCCACCGTGAGCACCGAGCAGATCGCCCCGGTGGTCGCCGCCCAGCGGCTGCGCAAGGGCTCAGCCGGCTCCCCGCGCGGAGCGGTCCGCCTGGCCACTGACACCCTGGCTCTGATCCGGCGCACCTGCCTGGCCGGGCGGCCAGTGCTGGTGCGCGCGGACTCAGCGTTCTACTCCCACGCCCTGGTCACCGCCGTGCTCAAGACCGGGGCGCACGTATCGGTCACCGTGCGGATGGACCCGGCCGTCAAGCGCGCCATCGCCGCCATCAGCGACGATGCTTGGACCACGATCAAGTACACCGACGCGATCTACGACGAAGACAGCGGCAGGTGGATCTCGCGGGCCGAGGTCGCCGAGATCCCCTTCACCGCCTTCACCTCCAAGAAGACCAGCGAGCAGATCCCCGGCCGCCTGGTGGTGCGCCGCATCCCCGACCTGAACCCGAAGAAGAACCAGGGGCAGGCCACACTGTTCGATACGTGGCGCTTCCACGCGTTCTTCACCACCGCCCCCGCCGCCGAGCGCGACACCGTGGCTGCCGACAAGGTCCACCGGGCACACGCCATCATCGAGAACGTCCACGCCGACCTCAAGGCCTCCGCGCTGGCGCACATGCCCTCGGGAGTTTTCAACGCCAACGCTGCCTGGCTCGTCTGCGCGGTCATGGCCTTCAACCTCACCCGCGCCGCCGCGACACTGACCAACGCCCCGGGGCTGGCTCGGGCGACCACGGCAACGATCCGCCGCAAGCTCATCAACCTGCCCGCCCGCGTTGCCTGCTCCGCTCGGCGTCTCCGTCTCCACCTGCCCCAGGGCTGGCCATGGCAGAGGGCCTGGTCCGCGCTCTACGACGCCGTCCTTCCGGGTCGGGCGCCCACGCCGATCTGACCACCAGACGCAGTCCCTACGAGCAGGAATCCCAGTGGAAAGGCCGGGCAGACCGGCGGCCCCTACGCGCCCTCGCCCCAGCCCCGACCTCCTGGCCCCGTCAGCGACCTCCTCAGCAGCTCATCGGTGGATCGAGGCTTAAGGGGGGCGGGAACCGGACAGGTCCAGATTTTCGGACATTCCCAAACCTCCACCGGCCGCGGGATAGACCCCACCCGACGGCTGCGGGACCCACCACCGGCCGCGGACACCTCGACCCCACACCACACCACCTGATCGGAGACCCCACGCCATGAAGGCATCCACGAAGTACCGGCAGCGGCTCGCACAGATGGCCGGCCGCGAGATCCCCGGCGGTTGCATGGACCGTGCCCGCCTGAGCTACGACGAGACCGCCGAGATGTTGGCCGGGTTCCGGTCCGCGCTGCGACGACACGTGTCCCACCTCCCAGCCGACAACCTCGACGACCGGGAGAGCGGCCGATGAGCTACGACCGTCGACCCGACGCCGAGAGCTGGCCGCCCTCGTACAAGGCACCAAAGACCCCCTGGCCGCGCGTGAAGGAGGTCCTCGACGGCCCGCCGAGGTGGACCTCCCAGGCCGCGTGCGCCGGGCTGGCACCGCTGCACGACACCCAGTTCGCCGACGAGCCCACCGCCGCGTGGTTGGCCCGCTACCGCGAGGCCCGGGCGGTGTGCCGC
>NZ_JAALEE010000437.1:0-4079 GCF_014145265.1 Dietzia sp. CW19
CGCCCCGGCCGGCGCCCAGGCTCCGGCACCCGCCCCCGCCCCCGCGCAGGACGCGACGGTCGGCGTCGGCATCACGGACCGGGCCGGTGTGCTCTCGGCCGGTGACCAGGACCTCCTGCGTACCGAGACGGCGCTCATCCCGTTCCCGCCGCAGGTGCAGCGCGTGGAATACCTGGTCTTCGACGACGGCAACGACAACCTCAACGACACCACCGAGCGCTTCGCCCAGGCCGAGCGACCGGATCTGGTGTCGGAAGACCGGGAGAAGTGGGCGCCCGGAACGCTGATCGTGGCCAACGACGTCGAGTCGCGACGGGTCGGGATCTACTGCGGCGACGACGTCTGCGCGGCGCTGGACATCTTCGAGGGACGACACCTCGACGGCTCGATGGAGGCGATGAAGGACCCGATGCGCCGCGAGAACCACGCGGTGGGGCTGCTCGCGGGCGCGCAGGCGGCGGCCGATCCCACGGTCCTGGCCCCGGAGTCCGAGGGCATGCCGTCCTGGCTGCCGTGGGCCCTCGGCGGCGCGGGGGTCGTGGGCGCCGGCGCGATCGGTGCGGGCGTCGCGGCGAGCCGCAAGAAGAAGGCGGCGACGGCGAGGGAGCGCTACGACCGGGTCTCCCGCGAGTACGGGCGGGTCGCGGGGGAACTGACCGGGCTGGACATCCGCGCCAACTCGCTCACGTCCCCGCTGGCAGACGACGAGCTGCGGTCACAGTGGGCGGATGTGCGGGACCGATTCCTGTCGCTGGACACCGTCATGGGGCGGATCGGTGACCTGCGGCCGGAGTCGACCGACGCGGAGTTCCGCGAGAAGGCCGACGACATCGAGACCGCGCACACCACGGTCGATCAGATGGAGACGGCGGAGAAGAACATCGACCAGCTCTTCCGCATGGAGCAGGGTGACGCCGACGTGCGCCGCCGCCAGCTCGGCGAGCTCCACGAGGACATGCTGGCCGCCGCGCTGGGAACCGAGGACGAGCGTCTCGCCGCCGAGGCCAGGGCCCTCGACGCGCGGGCGGACGAGCTCTCCCGGGACACGCAGGCCGCCGACTTCATGGACCGCTACGCACGGCTGGTGGTGGACTACCGGCTCGTGGTGGAGGCCATCCGGGCCCGCGAGATGGCGGATGTCGAGGCGGCGGACGACGCGGGTGACCGCCACGCGCCGAGGCTGTACGACCGGGACTGGCGCGCCGGCTACGGCTACAACGGCTTCGTGCCGTTCTACGTGGTCTCGAGCTGGCACGCCCACGACGTGCAGGCGGCCCAGGCGGCGAGTTCCACCAACACGAGCTACTCCAACGCCTCGTTCTCCGGTGGCGGCGGGTCGAGCGGGTACTAGACCCCCGGCCCGCCTCAGCCCTCGACGATCTCGACCGACTCGATCGTGTGCACCGTCCGCGGGGCGCCCTGCGGGCTGCCGTCGTCCTCGATCGCCGTGACGGCGTCCATCCCGTCGGTGACGGTGCCGAAGAGGCTGTAGGCCGGCGGCAGGGAGACGCCGGAGTCGCCGGTGACGATGAAGAACTGGGAGCCGTTGGTGTCCGGGCCGGCGTTGGCCATGGCCATGGACCCGATCTCGTACTCGCCCTGGGCGGGGAGCTCGTCGGAGAACTGGTAGCCCGGTCCGCCGCTGCCGGTGCCCTGCGGGTCGCCGCCCTGGATCATGAAGCCAGGGATCACCCGGTGGAAGGTGATGCCCTCGTAGTACTTGTGGCGGGCCAGGAAGACGAAGTTGTTCACCGTCTCCGGCGCCTTGTCCTCGAGCAGGTCCACGGTCACCACGCCGGCGTCGGTGGTGATCACGGCGGAGTAGTCGACCCCGGGGGTCAGACACATCGGCGGGGCGGAGTCGAACGAGGTGATCCGCTCGTCGGTGCCCTCGGTGGGCGGGCACTCGACCGCGTCGGCCGTCCCTCCGTCGGACGCCTCGGCCCCGGTCTGCGTCCCCGCGGTCGTGCCGGTGGCCGCGTCCTCGGCGGGTGAGTCGTCGGTGCCGCACCCGGCGAGCGCCAGGGGCACCGACAGGGCGAGGATGCCCAGGGCGGTGCGGAGGGTCGGACGGGGCCGGGCTGTGGCGGAGAGCTGCATGAGACAAACCTACGTGGCGCGTCCACGCCGCTGAACCCCCGGTTCCGCGTGGTGGGAGGGATCGCCCCGGCCCGCCGGGTACGATCGACCCGGCTTTCGACTAGGGACGGGGACTCATCCATATGCACCACCACGGCCACCACGAACTGGTCGACGAGGTCGAGCGGTCGGTCGCCGGTCTCGCGGACCCGATCGGCCGGGAGTGCCTCCAGCGGGTCATCCTGCCCCGGGCCGGCGAGCCGCTGGACGTGAGATCGCTCTACCTCGCCGAGGCCCCCACCAACGCCCGCCGCGCCCACTCCGCCGGCCGCACCACCCTGAGCGTCGGCGCGGACTCCGAGGTCTCCTTCGCCACCTACTTCAACGCCTTCGCGGCGGCGTACTGGCGTCGTTGGACGATCCTCGGTGAGGTGGTCCTGCGGCTGACGATCCGCGGCGCCGGCCGTGTGGACCTCTACCGGTCCAAGATCGACGGCTCGCGCATCGCGATCACCGGGGACGTCGTGGGCGAGCCGGGCGAGTCGGGGGCGGACCGGGTCACGACGGTCGAGTTCGTCTGCGACCTGGGCCCGTTCGAGGACGGCGGGTGGATCTGGTTCGACCTCACCTCCGACACGGACGTCGAGGTGCTCGCCGGTGGGTGGTACTCGGCCGTGGACGCGCCGGCCACCCGCCCGGACGCGGGCCCGGACGGCACCCCCGATCCGTCGGTGCAGGTACCCAACGAACGCCGGGTGACCGTCGGTATCCCGACCTTCAACCGCCCCGGGGACGCGGTCGCGGCGCTGCGGGCGCTCACCTCCGACCCCGAGGTGGACGCGGTCCTGGACGCGGTGCTCATGCCGGACCAGGGCGACCGCAAAGTGCGTGACGAGCCCGGGTTCGCGGAGGCCGCCGAGTACCTGGGCGAGCGCCTGCGGATCTTCGACCAGCCCAACCTGGGCGGCTCGGGCGGGTACAGCCGCATCATGTACGAGGCCCGGCGGCTCACCGACTCGCCGTACATCCTCTACATGGACGACGACATCGAGATCGAGCCCGACTCGATCCTGCGGGCCCTGGCCTTCGCCCGTTTCTCGCGCGTGCCGATGCTGGTCGGCGGCCAGATGCTCAACCTCCAGGAGCGCAGCCACCTCCACACCATGGGCGAGGTGGTGGGCGCGCACGACTTCATGTGGACCGCCGCCCCGCACGCGGACTACGACTACGACTTCTCCCGGTACCCCCTCACCGACCGGGAGAACCCCAAGGAACTGCACCGCCGGATCGACGTGGACTACAACGGCTGGTGGATGTGCCTGATCCCGCGGGTGGTCGCGGAGAAGATCGGCCAGCCCCTGCCCCTGTTCATCAAGTGGGACGACGCGGAGTACGGCCTGCGGGCGCGCCGCGCCGGCCACCCCACGGTCTCCATGCCGGGGGTGGCGATCTGGCACATGGCGTGGTCGGACAAGGACGACGCGATCGACTGGCAGGCCTACTTCCACCTGCGCAACCGGCTGGTGGTGGCGTCGCTGTACCACGACGGCGACCACAAGGGCATCATGCAGTCGAGCCTCAAGGCGCTGGTCAAGCACCTGGTGTGCCTCGAGTACTCGACGGTGGCCATCCAGATCGAGGCCATCCGCGACTTCCTGCGAGGACCGGAGGCGCTCTACGAGCTGCTGCCGACGGCCCTGCCCAAGGTGCGGGCGATGCGCGCGCGGTTCCCCGACGCCGTGGTGATCCCCTCGGCCGTGGACCTGCCCGCGCCCTCCGGCGGCCCGGCCGGGATCCACTCCGAGCCCCGGGGCCCGGTCCGCAAGGCCCTCGCCCTGGGCAAGGGGCTCATCCACACCCTGAGCCGGGACGACAAGGCGCACCACGAGGTGCCGCAGGCGAACTTCCCGCCCGTGGAGGCGCGCTGGTACTCGCTGAGCCGGGTCGACGGCGCCACCGTCACCACCGCCGACGGGCGCGGGGTGGTCTACCGCAAGCGA
>NZ_JAALEE010000438.1:0-2173 GCF_014145265.1 Dietzia sp. CW19
GCCGGTCAGGACGCCCGTGCGACCGCGTGCGGCGGACAACCCCGCGGCGGCCGTGGCGAGCGCGGTGCTCCACGGGACCGGGACCAGGCCCCCGTCCCGGCCGCGGATCATCGGGGTGGTGAGGCGGTCGGGTTGCGTGGCGTAGGCGAAGGCCCACCGGCCCTTGTCGCAGTTCCACTCCTCGTTGACGTCCGGGTCGTCGCCGGCCAGCCTGCGCAGGACCTTCCCGCGGCGGTGGTCCGTCCGCTGCCCACAGCCGCTGGCGCAGTGCTCGCAGACGCCGGGGCTCGAGACCAGGTCGAACGGGCGCGCCCGGAAGCGGTAGGCGGCACCGGTGAGCGCCCCGACGGGGCAGATCTGGACGGTGTTGCCGGAGAAGTAGGACTCGAAGGGCTCGTCCCCGAAGACGCCCACCTGCTGCTGGGATCCCCGTTCCATCAGGTCGATGAACGGGTCGCCCGCGATCTGGTCCGAGAACCGGGTGCACCGGGCGCACATCACGCACCGCTCGCGGTCGAGCAGGACCTGCGCCGAGATCGCGATGGGCTTGGGGAACGTGCGCTTGACCTCGGTGAACCGGGAGTGCCCGTGGCCGCTGGAGAGTGCCTGGTTCTGGAGCGGACACTCACCGCCCTTGTCGCAGACGGGGCAGTCCAGCGGGTGGTTGATCAGCAGGAGTTCCATGACCCCGCGTTGGGCCTTGTCCGCGATCTCGGAGGTGAACTGGGTGCGCACCACCATGTCCTCGGTGACCGGGGTGGTGCAGGAGGTCACGGGTTTGGGGGCGCCCTCGACCTCGACGATGCACTGGCGGCAGGCGCCGGCCGGCTCGAGCAGCGGATGGTCGCAGAACCGCGGGATCTGAACGCCGAGGCGTTCGGCGGCGCGGATCACCAGCGTGCCGGCGGGCACGGAGACCCGGCGACCGTCCACGGTGAGGGTGACCAGGTCCTCGTCCCCGTCGGGCTTCAGGTCGGCGACGGTGTCGTCGGCGCGCGGGGTGATCTTGTTGGGCACGCGGTCGTCGGGGGTCATCGGGCCACCTCCTCGGTCCGGGCGAAGACGGTCGAGCGGCTGTGATCGAAGGGACAACCGTCGGGGATGTGGGCCAGGTACTCGTCCCGGAAGAGCGCGATGGACGACATGATGGGAGCGCCGGCGGCGTCCCCGAGCGCGCAGAACGACTTGCCGACGATGTTGTCCGAGATGTCGAGCAGCCGGTCCAGGTCGCTCTCCGTCGCGGTGCCGTCCTCGAGCCTGCGCATGATCTGCACCAGCCAGAACGTGCCCTCCCGGCAGGGTGTGCACTTGCCGCAGGACTCGTGGGCGTAGAACTCCGACCAGCGCAGCACGGCCCTCACCACGCAGGTCGTGTCGTCGAAGATCTGCAGCGCCTTGGTGCCGAGCATGGAGCCCTCGGCCGCGCATCCCTCGTAGTCCAGGGGCATGTCCAGCTGGGCGTCGGTGAGGATCGGGGTGGAGGAACCGCCGGGGGTCCAGAACTTGAGCGTGTGCCCCTCCCGGATGCCGCCGGCGTGGTCCAACAGTTCCCGCAGGGTGATGCCGAGGGGCGCCTCGTACTGGCCGGGCCGGGCCACGTGGCCGGACAGCGAGTACAGCGTGAAGCCGGGGGACTTCTCCGAGCCCATCGAGCGGAACCACTCGGGCCCGTGGTGGAGGATCGACGGGACGCTCGCGATGGACTCGACGTTGTTGACCACGGTGGGACAGGCGTAGAGGCCGGCGACGGCCGGGAACGGGGGACGGAGCCGGGGCTGCCCCCGACGGCCCTCGAGGGAATCGAGGAGCGCGGTCTCCTCACCGCAGATGTAGGCCCCGGCGCCCGCGTGGACCACGATGTCCAGGTCGAAGCCGCTGCCCAGGATGTCGCGCCCCAGGAACCCGGCCTCGTACGCCTCGGCGACCGCGGTCTGCAGCCGTCTGAGCACCGGTACCACCTCGCCGCGCAGGTAGATGAACGCGTGGGACGCCCGGATGGCGTACGCCGCGATCACCATGCCCTCGATCAGCACGTGGGGCGTGGCCAGCATGAGGGGCATGTCCTTGCAGGTCCCGGGCTCGGACTCGTCGGCGTTGACCACCAGGTAGTGGGGCTTGGCGGCGGGGTCGGAGGCCTCGGGGTCCTCGGGGGCGTCGGGGCCGGGGGCCTGCG
>NZ_JAALEE010000439.1:0-5944 GCF_014145265.1 Dietzia sp. CW19
AGGCGCCACCACGTGGATCCACGCGGTGGCGCCTGACGTCTCTCGTGGGTTCCGGCGGTGCCGCCTCCGTGCGGCGATCCGGTGCGCCCGGCTACGCGGCGAGCCGGCTCCCCTGGTGCCGGATCGCGGCCTCGGTGGAGACCAGGACGGTGCCGTCGACGACCCTGGCCGGGAACACGGACAGTCCGTACGACTCGTCGTCGACCCCGCGCCCGTCCTCCAAGGCGTAGGCCTGCTTGCCGATGGGGGAGATGGCCACGGGGACCCCCCCGCGGTCGCCGACGAGACCACGGCTCATCACGGCGGCCCGGGCGATCGGGTCGATGTTGCACAGGGCGTGGACACTGCCGTCGTCCAGGAGGTAGACGGCGATCTGTCGGCCGTCGGGCAGCAGGGCGGCGACGCCCCGCCCCGGGATGAGCCGCTCGAGGGGGCAGACCTCGATCTCGGTGGGGGACAGGAGTGCGGTCATGACGGTGTCCTTTCGGGGGTTCGGGTTGGGTCAGACTCGTGCGGGCATCGCGGGGGAGCCGAGGAGGACCGGGACCTTGCGGCCGTCCTTCTCCTCGAACTCGACGGTGGGGTCCGGGGACTCGGGCGCGTTGACGAAGGACACGAACCGGGCGAGCTTGTCGGGGTCGTCCAGAACCGCGGACCACTCGTCCACGTAGCCCGCGACGTGGGCCTCCATCCGACCCTCCAGCTCGGCGGCCAGGTCGAGGGAGTCGTCGCACACCACCTCGCGCAGGTGGTCGATGCCGCCGTCCAGCGATTCGAGCCAGGGCGCCATCCGCTGGAGCCGCTCGGCCGTCCGGACGTAGAACATCACCGTGCGGTCGATGTAGCGGATCAGCTCCTCGTCGGTCAGGTCACCGACGAGCAGTTGCGCGTGCCTGGGCGTCGCGCCCCCGTTGCCGCCGACGTACAGGTTCCAGCCGGTCTCGGTGGCGATCACGCCGACGTCCTTGCCGCGGGCCTCCGCGCATTCGCGCGCACACCCCGAGACCGCCATCTTGATCTTGTGGGGCGCGCGCAGTCCGCGGTAGCGGTTCTCCATCAGCACCGCCATCCCGACCGAGTCCTGCTGTCCGTAGCGGCACCACGAGGTGCCCACACAGCTCTTGACCGTGCGCAGCGACTTGCCGTAGGCGTGCCCCGACTCCATGCCGGCGTCCACGAGCCGCTTCCAGATCACCGGCAGTTCCTCGACGCGCGCACCGAACATGTCGATGCGCTGACCGCCGGTCACCTTGACGTACAGGTCGTGATCACGCGCGATCTCACCGATCACGATGAGTTGCTCCGCGGACACCTCGCCGCCCGGCATCCGGGGCACCACCGAATAGGTGCCGTTCTTCTGGATGTTGGCGAGGAAGTGGTCGTTGGTGTCCTGCAGTGCGGCCTGTTCCCCGTCGAGGACGTGGTCGGAACTGGTGGAGGCCAGGATGGACGCGACGGTGGGCTTGCAGATGTCGCAGCCGGACCCGTGGCCGAAGCGCTCGATCAGACCGGAGAAGGTCCGGATCCCGGTGACCGTGACGATCTCGAAGAGCTCCGACCGGGACTGCTCGAAGTGCTCACACAGCGCCGTCGACTGCTCGACCCCCTCCGCTTCGAGGACCTGCTTGAGCAGGGGGATACACGAGCCGCACGAGGTGCCGGCCCGGGTGCACGACTTGAGGTCGGCCACGTCGCAGGCGCCGCCGCAGATGGCCTCGCGGACGTCGCCCTTGGTGACGGCGTTGCACGAGCAGATCTGCGCCTCGTCGGGGAGCGCCTCCACCCCGACCCCGGGATCGTTACCGGTGGAGCGGGAGATGAGCGAGATCGGGTCGGGGGACGGCAGCGTGCGGCCGACGAGTGGCTTGAGCAGCGAGTACGGCCCGGAATCGCCGACGAACACCCCACCCAGGAGGGTCTGGGCGTCGTCGCTCATGACCAGCTTGGAGTAGGTCCCCGCGACGGGATCGTTGACCACCACCTCGAGGCAACCGGGCGTGACGCCGTGCGCGTCGCCGAAACTCGCCATGTCCACCCCGAGGAGCTTGAGTTTGGTGGACAGGTCGGCCCCGGTGAACTCCCCCTCGCCGCTGAGGATCGTGGCCGCGGCCACCTCGGCGGAGGTGTACCCGGGACCGACGAGCCCGTAGCAGGTGCCGTCGATGGCAGCGCACTCGCCGATCGCGTAGATGTTCGGGTCCGAGGTCCGGCACGCGAGGTCGGTGAGGATGCCGCCCCGCTCGGCGGTGTCCAGACCGGAGAGCCGCGCGAGTTCGTCCCTCGGGCGGACGCCCGCCGAGAACACCACGAAGGCGGCGTCGACGACCGTGGTGACCCCCTCGTCGTCGGTGAGTCGGACGGTCAGCCCGTCGGGCGTCTCGGCGATCTCCGTGCCGGTCACCGAGAGGTGGATCTCGATCCCCAGTTCACGGATCAGAGACGCCAGGACATGGCCGCCACCGGCGTCCACCTGCAGTGGCATGAGCCGGTCGTTGCGTTCGACCACGTGCGGCGTGAGCCCGAGCAGGCTCACCGCGTTGGCCGCCTCGAGGCCGAGCAACCCACCGCCGATCACGACGCCGTGGGAGCCCGACCCGGCGCGTTCGGCGGCCGCGCGGATCCCGTCGAGATCGTCGAGGGTGCGGTAGACGTGACATCCCGGGAGGTCATGGCCGGGCACCGGTGGGACGAACGCCCGCGAGCCGGTCGCCAGGACCAGCGTGTCGTAGGCGATCCGCTCGCCCGACGAGAGTTCGACCTCCCCGGCCTCGCGGTCGATCGCGGTGACCAGGTGACCCGATCGCACGGTCACCCGCGGATCGGCGCCGTGCCGGGCGTCCTCGAGGTGGAGCGACTCGCGGTCCCACGCCCCGACGTAGGAGGAGAGGCCGACGCGGTCGTACGCCGGGTCCGTCTCCTCGCCGATCACCGTGACGGTGAGATCGGCGGTGGCCCACCGGGACGCGAGGGTGGAGACGAACCGGTGGGCGACCATTCCGTGTCCGACGACGACGATGTGCTCGGTCATGTGGAGACCTCCTTCTAGCCTGTGCCGACCAGGCTAGAAAGCGCGTGTTTCCGCGCAGTGGCGGCGGATCACGGTGCCGTGACGACTTGCTCACAGGTGGAGGAGCGTCGGGTGAGGCCCACGGTGTCGAGCGGTGGGAGGGCTCTCAGTCGAGTGGCACGAGGTTGGCCGGAGACGCCGACACCTCTCCGACCCGGTCGAGGTTCTGGCGCAGGGTCTCCCACTCGCCGGCCGGGATCTCCTTGGTCAGCCTCCGCAGCACGGCGGCGTCCGGGGTGGCCCAGGCGACGGGCATGGGGGAGATGAACTGGTAGAGGTTGTCACCTCCGCGGGCGCTGCGGTTGCCCACCACGGCGACGCAGGGGACCCGCGTGCCCACGCGGACGTCGTGGCCCGGGATCTTCTCACAGCTGCGGACGGCCAGAGCGGGGAGCGAGCCCGCGGACCGGTCGACGGCGCGGTCGACCAGGGCCAGCAGGGTGAGCCCACGCGGTCGCACCTCGGCGACGATCGCCGGGACGAGTTCGGAGGTGGCGTAGGTGTGCGCCATGGATCCCATCTTCCGGGGGATGTACCCGATCATGGCCAGGCACCCGATCGCGAAGACGCCGGCCAGCGCGGCGATGATCCAGCCCCACGGTTCGAGGCCCGAGTAGAGCAGCATCCCGGTCCCGGCGGCGAGGACGACGACCCCGAGGATCCCGGCGGACCACTGCAGACGACGCACCTCGGCCAGGCTCTCGTTGTTCTTCCGGACCCAGGCGTCGTCCACGGGGAAGTCGGCGAGGCGGTACTGCTCGTGAGGGGCGCGGGAGGTGCGATCGGAGGCCATGGACCCAGTATCCCAGGCGCCACGGCGAGGGTGGGACGCCCAGGGCGGGCCGTGTGCTCAGCCGATCCCGGGCAGCTCCGGGCCGAGCAGGTCGTCGGCGTCGGTGATCCGGTAGGCGTAGCCCTGCTCGGCGAGGAACCGCTGGCGGTGGGCGGCGTACTCCGCGTCGAGGGTGTCCCGGGAGACCACGGAGTAGAAGTGCGCCTGTCCGCCGTCCTTCTTGGGGCGCAGGAGTCGCCCGAGCCGCTGGGCCTCCTCCTGCCGGGAGCCGAAGGTCCCGGAGACCTGCACGGCGACGCTCGCCTCCGGTAGGTCGATCGAGAAGTTGGCGACCTTGGACACCACCAGGGTGGAGATCTCCCCGGCGCGGAAGGCGTTGAAGAGCTTCTCCCGCTCCTTGTTGGAGGTGGAACCCTGGATCACCGGGGCGTCCAGCTCGACCCCCAGTTCCTCCAGCTGGTCCAGATAGGCGCCGATCACCAGCGTCGGGGCACCGGAGTGCCTGGCCAGGATCTGCTTCACCACCGCGATCTTGGTGCGGGCGGTCGAGCACAACTTGTACTTGTCCTCGGCCTCGGCGGTGGCGTACATCATCCGCTCGTTCTCGGTCAGCGTCACGCGGACCTCCACGCAGTCGGCCGGGGCGATCCACCCCTGCGCCTCGATGTCCTTCCAGGGGGCGTCGTAGCGCTTGGGGCCGATGAGGGAGAACACGTCACCCTCCCGGCCGTCCTCACGGACCAGCGTGGCGGTGAGCCCGAGACGGCGACGCGACTGCAGGTCCGCGGTCATCCGGAAGACCGGTGCCGGGAGCAGGTGCACCTCGTCGTAGATCATCAGTCCCCAGTCCCGGGAGTCGAAGAGCTCCAGCGCCCGGTGCACGCCCTTGGTCTTGCGGGTGACGACCTGATACGTGGCGATGGTGACCGGGCGGATCTCCTTGCGTTCGCCCGAGTACTCGCCGATCTCGTCCTCCGTGAGCGTGGTCCGGGCGAGCAGTTCGCGCTTCCACTGCCGACCGGCGACGGTGTTGGTCACGAGGATGAGCGTGGTGGCCTTGGCGCGGGCCATCGCCGCCGCGCCGACCATGGTCTTGCCGGCCCCGCAGGGCAGGACGACGACGCCGGAGCCGCCCGCCCAGAAGGAGTCCGCGGCCATCTGTTGGTAGTCGCGGAGCTCCCAGGGCTCGGACTCGGTGGACAGGGAGATCTCATGCGCCTCGCCGTCGACGTACCCGGCCAGGTCCTCGGCCGGCCACCCCACCTTCAGCAACTCCTGCTTGAGCCGACCGCGCTCGGACGCGTGGACGATCACGGTGTCGGCGTCGATCTCCGCCCCGAGCATCGGGGCGATCTTCTTGTGTCGCCTGACCTCGGCGAGCACTGCGGCGTCGAGAGAGATGAGGGTGAGACCGTGGACCGGGCTCTTGACCAGTTGAAGCCGGCCGTAGCGGGCCATGGTGTCCGCGATGTCGACCAGGAGCGGCTGTGGGACGGGGAAGCGCGAGTAGGTGACGAGCACGTCGACGACCTGCTCGGCGTCGTGACCGGCGGCCCGCGCGTTCCACAGGGCGAGCGGCGTGATCCGGTAGGTGTGGACGTGTTCGGGGGCGCGCTCGAGTTCGGCGAACGGGGCCAGGGCCTGCCGGGCGTCGCCTGCCTGGTCGTGGTCGATCTCCAGCAGCACGGTCTTGTCCGACTGGACGATCAGCGGTCCACCACTCACTTCGGTTCTCCTCGGTCCTCGCGGGCCCGCGTGGGTCCGACCCTCCAGTGTCCCGGAAATCGCGACGGAGGGTCGGGCCGGCGGGTGGGGTCAGCGGGTGGGGTCCACATCGGCCACCGAGATCACGCGGTGCAACGGCAGGGTCACGGCCTCGGCGGAATCGGGTTCCACCCCTTCGATCCGGCCCCCCGCGACGGAGACGGGGATGACGAGTCGCGACGTCGAGCGGCCCTGCGCGTCGACCACGGAGACCGTGACCGCGGTGCCCGACCCCGCGGCCTCGTGCAGGCGGGCGATGGCGGCCTGACCCGTGTACCCGTCACCCGAGGAACCGCGCGCCGACCGCACGCGGTCGGCCG
>NZ_JAALEE010000440.1:0-2618 GCF_014145265.1 Dietzia sp. CW19
GCGCGGCCGCGACGGGCGCGGCGGCCAGCGCGAGGGAGGCTGCCAGCGCGAGGGTCGTGGTGAGGGTGCGTGCGCCGGCGGAGCGGCGGGGTAGGGGAGTGAACATGACCGCAGTCTGCAATCCCCGATCCCCACCGTTGGTAGTTGTGGCAACTAAGCAAATTCTATTCTTGTCGGCCGGCGTCGGCGCTACCCCGACAGCGCGGACAGCACCCGACCGGCCACGTGGGCGTGCCCGGCGGACGTGGGATGCACGGGCACCGAGGCGGTCTGCAGGCCGGTGAAGTCGACCCATCGGGTCTCCGGGGGCGTACACATCGAGTGCCCGGGCTCGTCGGGGATCACGACGGTCGCCCCGTTGCGCTGTGCTGCGTCGCGGACCACCCGGTTGATGCTCTCCTGGAACCCGCGGACCTTGTCCCGTTCGGCCTCGGAGATCGCGATGAACGGGGCACAGTCGGGCGAGGCGAGCAGGGTCTGGTCGTCCGGGATCGCGGAGAGGTAGCCCACGGTCACCACGCGGGCGTCGGGGGAGCGCCGGGCGATCTCGGCGTACACCAAGTCCATACGCCCGTCGAGCTCCTCGAGGGCCTGAGCGGCCTGGCGGTCGATCACGTCGGAGCACCCGGTGGTGGCATCGAAGCCCTCGGCGAGTCGCGAGGTCACTGAGTCCACCATCGGCAGGAGCTCGGGGGCGGTGTTGGGCCGGAGGGCGCAGGCCACGATCACCGCCGCGAACCCGACGTCGTTGCCGCCGATGGTCAGTGTGACGAGGTCTGTCTGCGTATCCAGGGCGTCGAGCTGGGGCGGGGCTCCGTTGCGCGCGGGCTCCCAGAAATCGTCGGCGGTGGCTCCGCCGCAGCTGGCGTTGATGAAGGTCCCCACACCGAGCTCACGGGCCACGACTGTCGGATAGGCGTCGTCGGTACGCACACAGGCGACCGGCCCGGCACCCCAGGCTCCCGGTGCCACCCGGCCGACGGCAGCGTACGAATCGCCCAGCGCCACATAACGGGCCGGGCCGGTTCCTGTGCCGGCGTAGACGGACGGGCCGAGGCCGTCGCCACTCATCTGACCTGCGATGTTCTGCCCCAGCGTCTGCGTGGAGCCGCTGGCCTGCTCGATCGTGGACCCGGTGGACGGGGGAGCGGCGGGGATCGCCGGGGTCGACCCTGCCGCGACGGGGGACACGAGTGAGGTCAGCAGGAGTGATGCGGCGGCCGCCACGGCGCCGGTGATCGCCGGGCGCGCGCAGCGGCGGAGACGTGAGGTGTGCATGAGATCACTCTCTCATGAACGCTTGTCCATCTGGCAGAGTTGCGGCCCCGGTTCTCGTGAACCGGGGCCGCGGGACGCACCGGACCTGAGGCCGAGGAGCCGTCAGTCGACGGGCGGTGCGGCGGGCAGACGCACGACCTGGCCGGCGTAGGACAGCCCCGCGCCGAAGCCGATGCACAGCGCGACCTGACCGGGCTGGGCCTCGCCGTCGCGCAGCATGGCCTCCATCGCCAGCGGGATCGAGGCGGCGGAGGTGTTGCCGGTCTGCTCGATGTCGTTGGCGATCGCGACCGAGTCGGGGAGTCCGAGGTGCTTGGCCATGGCCGAGTTGATGCGGCCGTTGGCCTGGTGGGGGATGAACGCCTGGATCTGCTCGGCGGTCACGCCCGCGGTCTCCAGCGTCTGCGCGCACACCTTGGACACCTGCACGGCGGCCCAGCGGAACACCTTGGAGCCGTCCATGACCAGGTAGGGCTGGAGCACGGCCTCCTCGCGCGCGGCGGCCGCGGAGGCATCGACCTCGTCCACGTACTGCTTGAAGTCCTTGGTCTGGCGGATGGCGTCGCCCTTCTCGCCGTCGGACCCCCACACCACCGGGCTGACGTCATTGGTCTCCGACGGGCCCACCACCACGGCGCCCGCGCCGTCGCCGAAGATGAAGGCGGTGTTGCGGTCGGAGAAGTCGATGCCGTCAGTCATCTTCTCCACGCCCACCACCACGACGTACCGGGCGCCGCCGCCGCGGATCATGGTGGTGGCCACGGCCAGGCCGTAGCCGAACCCCGCGCAGCCGGCGGTCAGGTCGAACGCGGCGATGCCGTTGCGGCCGAGATCGGTGGCCACCTGCGGAGCCGCGTGCGGCACCTGCGTCCAGTTGGTGGAGGTGCACACGATCACCGCGTCGATGAGCTCCGGATCGATGCCGGCGGAGGCCACGGCCTTCTTGGCGGCCTCGCTCGACATGGAGACGATCGTCTCGTCCGGCTCCGCCACGCGGCGGTTGAGGATCCCAGAGCGCTCGTAGATCCACTCGGAGCTCGAGTCAATCGTCTCGCAGATCTCCTCGTTGCTCACCACGCGACGTGGACGGTAGGCGCCGATGCCCAGGAGGGTCGTGCCGGGCGCGCCCTCGCTGGTCGCGATGGTCACGGTGTCGTTGGAATCCGCCATTGCAGATGGTGCTCCTCGTCGGTGTGCGGTTCGTGCGGTTCGTGGTCGGCGCACGGCTGGTGCTCCCCGACACAGTACTGCTGTCTCGGGGGACATCGTCGCACCAGACGGCGATGTTTCGTCGCCGATCGGCCGCCACCCCCGGGTCAGTCCGTGACCAGGCCCTCGAG
>NZ_JAALEE010000441.1:0-1194 GCF_014145265.1 Dietzia sp. CW19
GCCGGCCCCCGCCCCGGCCCCCGAGCCCACACCGCCGCCCCAGCCGGTGCCGTCGCCGACCGTCATCCCGCCCGCGCCGGACCTGCAGGACATGCTCGATTCACTGACCTCCGAGTTCAACTCCTTCGTCCCACCGGGCCAGGCCGGCGAGGGCGACGGTGGCGGCAACACCGGTGGCAACGCGAACCCGAACGCGGGTGCGGCCGCGAACAACGGCAGGGGAGGTGACGGCGGATGACCACACCTCACCTGCTGGCCGGTCGGTACGAGATCGGCGAGGTCCTCGGGTTCGGCGGCATGTCCGAGGTCCACCGGGGGCGGGACACCGTCCTCGGCCGTGACGTGGCGGTCAAGATCATGCGGCCCGAGTTGGCCCGCGACGAGACCTTCTACCAGCGCTTCCGCCGCGAGGCCCAGAACTCGGCGTCGCTCAACCACCCCTCCATCGTGGCGATCTACGACACGGGCGAGGAGCGCACCGATGACGGCGCGTTGCCCTACATCGTCATGGAACTGGTCGAGGGCGACACGATCCGGGACATCGTCAAGATGGATGGTCCGTTGGAGGTGGAACGCGCACTCGGGGTGATGGCGGACGTCTGCGGCGCCCTCGACTTCTCCCACAAGAAGGGGATCATCCACCGCGACGTCAAGCCGGCGAACATCATGATCTCGCGCGACGGGGCCGTCAAGGTCATGGACTTCGGGATCGCGCGCGCGGTCAGCGACGCCAGCTCGACCCTCACCAACACCTCGTCCGTGCTCGGCACCGCCCAGTACCTCAGCCCCGAGCAGGCCCGGGGCGAGACGGTGGACGCCCGATCGGACCTGTACTCGGCCGGCTGCGTCCTGTACGAGATGGTCGCCGGAGCCCCGCCGTTCACCGGCGAATCCCCCGTCGCCGTGGCGTACCAGCACGTCCGCGAGTCACCGCAGCCGCCCTCCGCGATCAACCCGGAGGTCGGCCGGTACGTCGACGCCGTGGTCATGCAGGCGATGGCCAAGAACCCCGAAAACCGGTACGACACCGCCGGGGACATGCGCACCGACCTGCTCGCCGTCCTGAGCGGCGGCCGGCCGGCCGCCCCGCTCGTGCTCTCCGACGACGAGCTCGACGACGGACAACGACCCGACGCCCCCCACGGATTCGCCGGGGCGGGCTACGGCTCGGGCCGCGCCGACCGGATCCCGCCG
>NZ_JAALEE010000041.1:0-3675 GCF_014145265.1 Dietzia sp. CW19
CTCGACGGCGCCGATCGAGCGATTTAGAGCCACTGCCGGGGCTGACGTACACTTGCCACGCCCGACCGCCCGCGGTCGCGGCCCACGCTGCCCGAGGCAGCCGCCGACACTGTAGAGTCGAGGCGTTCGTGCGGTCCGCGATTCGTGAGACGGCACGGGTGGCCGGGAGACCGGCCAAAGGGGCGTAGCTCAATTGGCAGAGCAGCGGTCTCCAAAACCGCAGGTTGCAGGTTCAAGTCCTGTCGCCCCTGCCCTTCCCGCCAGCCACAGTCGACCCGGAGGTAACGCGTGAGTCAGGATCGCGACGACGACACCAGCGGCGCGCGCGGTTCCGACGGCGCGGCCGGTACCACCGGTGCCGCTGTTCCGACGGGCTCTGCTGTTCCGACAGGCAAAGCCGGCCGGAGCGACACCACCGTCGCCAATCGGGTCCGCACCGATGCGGACACCGCGGAGGACACGCGGGCCAACCGCGCGAATCCGTTCCAGTACATCGGGCAGGTCATCGAGGAGCTGCGCAAGGTCATCTGGCCCACGCGCAACCAGATGGTCACCTACACCATCGTGGTGTTCCTGTTCCTGATCTTCATGACCGCGCTGGTCTCCGGCGTCGACTTCGGCGCGGGCAAGCTCGTCGAGCTCGTCTTCGACCGCTGACACCCGCCGCTGGAGGTCCGGGACGAGATCCGGACCGCCGAACTTCGAGAGGACCGCAATTTCAGTGAGCGACATCGAGCAGAGCCCCGAATCCGAGGACGTCGAGCAGAGCCCGGCTGCCGCCGAGCAGGCCGAGACCGCGGCGGATGCGGTGCTCGGTGACACCTCCGCGGACCCCTCCGACGTCGCGGTCCCGCCGACCGCCGAGGCCGTGGCGGATGCCATCGACGCGGTCGCCGGCACCGATGAGGACGCCGACGAGGTCGCCGACGTCACCGATGAGGCCGACGCCGCGGAGGGATCCGAGTCGGCAGAGGCCCCCGCCGAGGAGGCGGCGCCCGCGATCGATCCCGTCATCGCCTTCAAGCGCCAGCTGCGCAAGCTCCCCGGCGACTGGTTCGTCGTCCACTCGTACGCCGGGTACGAGAACAAGGTCAAGGCCAATCTCGAGACCCGCGCGGTCACCCTCGGCGCGGAGGACAAGATCTATCAGGTCGAGGTCCCCATCGAGGAGTACACCGAGGTCAAGAACGGCCAGAAGAAGGTCGCCAACCGCAAGGTCCTGCCCGGCTACGTCCTGGTGCGTATGGACCTCGACGACGAGTCATGGGGTGTCGTCCGCAACACCCCCGGCGTGACCGGGTTCGTCAGCGCGACCGGCGGTGCGGCCGGTGCGCCCACCCCGCTCTCGCTGAGCGACGTGGCCAAGTTCCTGGCGCCCAAGCCGGAGAAGAAGGCCGCCACCCCCGGTGGCGAGGCCGACGGTGGACTGGTCCCGCAGACCGTCGAGGTGGAGTTCACGGTCGGCGAGTCGGTCACCGTCATGGACGGCCCGTTCGCCACCCTGCCCGCCAGCATCTCCGAGGTCGATCCGACCTCGCAGAAGCTCAAGGTGCTCGTGTCCATCTTCGGTCGCGAGACCCCGGTGGAGCTCGGATTCTCCCAGGTGGAGAAGATCGACTGACCAGCGCGATCACCCCGACGGCCCGCCCCGCGCACACCGCGCGCGGCGGGTCCCGTCGTTTCGGGGATCGCGCCACGGTGCGCCGGATCGGATTAGCCGTTGCACGTCGATTGCACGTAGACTCTCCAAGGTTGTGCCTGCGCCCCCGCATGCCCTGCCCGACGGGCGGGCCTGTGGGGAGCGGCGCACACGACAGTCGGCCTCCCACGTGTACAGCGTGGAGCCGAGATCCAGTCGAAGAATCAGGAAGACGATGCCTCCGAAGAAGAAGAAGGTCTCAGGGCTGATCAAGCTCCAGATCAACGCCGGCGCAGCCAACCCGGCACCGCCGGTCGGCCCGGCTCTGGGTGCCCATGGTGTCAACATCATGGAGTTCTGCAAGGCCTACAACGCAGCCACCGAGAACCAGCGCGGGAACGTCGTGCCGGTCGAGATCACGGTCTACGAGGACCGTTCTTTCGACTTCAAGCTCAAGACGCCGCCGGCCGCCAAGCTCCTGCTCAAGGCCGCCGGCCTGCAGAAGGGTTCGGGCACCCCGCACTCCGCCAAGGTCGGCAAGGTCTCCATGGACCAGGTCCGCGAGATCGCGCAGACCAAGATGGAGGACCTCAACGCCAACGACGTCGACCAGGCCGCGAAGATCATCGCCGGCACCGCCCGCTCCATGGGCATCACGGTCGAGGCCTGACCTCCACCACCACACATCACCGTGGGAGGGCAGCTCAGGCCCGCACCACACCCGACCGTCGCAGAGAACACGCGGCAGGAATGGAACTCTCATGAGCAAGAACAGCAAGGCCTACAAGGCCGCAGCTGACAAGGTCGACCGCACCAAGCTGTACTCGCCTCTGGATGCCCTGGCACTGGCCAAGGACACCTCCTCGACGAAGATGGACGCCACCGTCGAGGTCGCCATGCGACTTGGCGTCGACTCCCGCAAGGCGGACCAGATGGTCCGCGGCACCGTGAATCTTCCCAACGGTACCGGTAAGACCGCCCGCGTCATCGTCTTCGCCGCGGGCGAGAAGGCCACCGAGGCCGAGGCCGCCGGCGCCGACGTCGTGGGCTCCGACGACCTCATCGAGCGGATCCAGGGCGGCTGGCTCGACTTCGACGCCGCGATCGCCACGCCGGACCAGATGGCCAAGGTCGGCCGTGTGGCCCGCGTGCTCGGCCCGCGTGGCCTCATGCCGAACCCCAAGACGGGCACCGTCACCATGGACGTGACCAAGGCCGTCAGCGACATCAAGGGCGGCAAGGTCACCTTCCGCACCGACAAGGCCAACAACCTGCACTTCATCGTGGGCAAGGCGTCGTTCTCCACCGAGCAGCTCACGGAGAACTACCAGGCCGCGATCGACGAGGTCATGCGTCTCAAGCCGTCCTCCTCCAAGGGCCGCTACCTGCAGAAGATCACCGTGTCCACCACGACCGGACCCGGCATCCCGGTCGACCCCTCGGCGATCTCCAAGCTCCTCGAGGCGGGCACCGACTCCCAGTGAGTTGATCCCCCGGTAGGAGGGCCCCGCGACCGTTCACGGCGCGGGGCCCTTCGCTGTCAGGGATGTCCCGGCCGTCATACCCCGGCCGTCATACCCCGGCCGCACCCGCGGGTACCGTCATCGCCAGGATCTCCCAGGCCGCCATGGGACCCGGCACACCGCACCACACGGCGGTCCCGGATGCGGAAGGACACCCCCATGAACACGCGGTCCAACGGAGACGTGGCAGTGCGCGACGTCGCCCTGAGGGACGGACTCCAGCTGACGGAGGGGCGACTGGGTACCGCCGGCAAGGTTGAGCTCGTCCGCACGTTGCTCCGGTCCGGCGTCCCCGAACTCGAGGTGGGGTCGATGGCCAGGCCGGACCTGGTCCCGGCGCTCGCCGACACGCTCGACGTGATCGTCGCCCTGGACGAGGCCGAGCGGGACCGCTGCTGGGTCTGGGTGGCCACGCCCGGCCACGTGCGGCGCGCCGCCGACGCCGGGGTGAGGCGATTCCAGTACTGCCTGTCGGTGACGGACGCGCACAACCGGGCCAACATCGGCCGGGAC
>NZ_JAALEE010000442.1:0-2692 GCF_014145265.1 Dietzia sp. CW19
CGGCGGTCCCGTCCGGACCCGCGGTGACGGTGTGCTCGTGGACCCACCCCGTGAGACCCGCGTAGGGCTGGGAGACGCAGCGGTCCACGAACCGCTCACCCTCGACGTACCCGGCGGGGTCGTGCTGCGCGACCCAGCGCGGGCCGAACCGCGTCCCCAACGGACCGGGGAGCGCGGACCTCGGCTCGAGCACGGCCACACCGTCCCGCAGCGAGTCGGCCTGGCTCACGGGCCGCAGCGGCATGAACGGCGGGGAGATCCGGACGAAGGCACCCGGCGAGGCGAGATAATCCCACGCCTCGTCCGCGCCGGCCCGGATCGTACAACTGAGGTCGATGCTCATCGGTCCGTCTCTCAGGGGAGCAGGCACAGCGGGGTGACGTCGCCCCGCCCACCGGCCATGGGAACGGTCAGGAACGCGCAGGGCCACCAGCCGCGCGACTCGACGACGTCACGGACGGTGGACCACTGGTCCGCCCCCAGGGCGGGGTCCCGGCTCAACACGAAGCCGGAGGACCGGCTCGGGTCGCCGACGACCGCCACCGAGTAGTCGTCGGCGAGGTAGGTGATGCGGTAGTTGACCGGACCGTTCTCGTCCTGGAACGGCACCTGGGGGAAGTTCACGCGCAGGGAGGCGTTGGTGTCGGTGTCGCGGATCGTCGCCTCCCCCTCGATCACCGAGTCGGAGCTGATCGCCGAGCCGCAGGAGTTACGTACCGAGATCGTGTCGGGCGAGATCCGCGCGTACTCGGCGGTCGTGTCGTTGGTGCACTGCAGGGTATACGGCTGCGGGATCGCCGCGACCTGGTACCAGGTGCCCACGAAACGGTCGGGATCCACATATCCGACCTGCTGCAGCTCGGGGCCGCCGATCGACCCCACCGCGATGCCGTCGGGCAGCACCAGCTGCGAGGAGCCCCCGCCGAGGCGGCCCCCGTCGGTGAGGTCCTGGGCCCCGGCTGCGGGGGCGGCCCCGAGCCCCGCCGCCAGGAGCGGAACCACGGCGAGGGCGGTGACGAGTGAACGGACCCGGGAACGGCGCGAGGTGGTCATGGGTGGAACTCCTTCGTGTCGGCGGTGCGGGCTGGAGCGGAGTCGGCCGGAGCCGTGGCTGCGGATGCGGATGCGTCTGAACCGCCGGTGGTGGGCTCGCCCGCGGGCGTGACGCCGCGTCGGGGATCGCCAGGCCACCAGACCCGCTCCCCGACCAGGGTGAACAGAGCCGGCACCACGAGGGTCCTCACGACGAAGGTGTCCAGCAGGACGCCGAGGGCCACGATCACGCCGACCTGGGTGAGCACGATCAACGGCAGGACGCCCAGCACCACGAACACCGAGGCCAGCACGATTCCCGCGGAGGTGATCACGCCGCCGGTGAGGGCGACCGCCCGGACCATGGCCTCGCGGGTCGAGTGCGTGGCCGCCTCCTCCCGGGCGCGGATGATCAGGAACACCGAGTAGTCCACGCCCAGGGCGACGAGGAACAGGAAGCTGTACAGCGGGACCGACACGTCCAGGCCGGGGAAGCCCAGGATCTGGGTGGTGACGAAGGTCCCCAGCCCGAGCGCCGCGAGCGACGACAACACCGTCGCGCCCAGCAGCAGCAGCGGCGCGATCAACGCCCGTAGCGCCAGGACCAGGACGACGAACACCACAAGGAGGATGAGCGGTGCGATCAGCGCGAGGTCGCGGAGGTTCCCGTCGGAGGTGTCGACGCCCTCGGCCACCGATCCGCCGACGATCGCCTCGGATCCGGGGACCTGGTCGACCGCGGAGCGCAACGCCACCACGCTGTCCTCCGACCGGTCGGTCGCGGGGGCGGCGTCGAGGGTCACCGTGATGCGGCTCCACCCGGTCCCCGACTCACCGGCCGGCATGGCGGACACCACGCCCTCCACGCCCTCGGCCACCTCCGTGACCTGCGCCTCCGTGCCGGTGCGGGTGAGCACGGTGACCGGGTCCGTGACGCCGGCCGGGAAGTGCTCGGCGGCGGTCTCCAGACCGGCCGCGGCCTCGGACGGCGTTCGGAACTGCTCCGTCTGGCTCAGGCCGATCCGGGTGCCCAGCAACCCGAACGCGAGGATCACGAGGATCAGTACGCACGAGATCAGGACACGGACCGGACGCCTGACCACCCCGGAGGCGATGCGGCCCCAGACGCCGGACGGGACCTCCTCGCGGAAGTCCTCGGGAGTCGTGGGGGCGGTCACCCGGGCGCGCGCGCCGGTGCGCGTGCCCGTGCGCTCGGAGTCGCGGTGCGGCCGGGGGACGAAAGGCCAGAACAACCCACGACCGCACACGGCCAGCGCCGCCGGCAGCGCCACGAGGGCGTACGCCAGGGCGACGAGAAGGCCGACGGCCGCGGAGAGCCCGAGCGAACGGTAGTTGGGCAGGGTCGCGAGCAACAGCATCAGCAGTGCCAGCACCACGGTGACGTTGCTGGCGATGATGGCGGGGACCGCTCCCCGGTAGGCATCCCGCAACGCCTGTCGCCGGTTCTCGGTCCGCCGCAGCTCTTCGCGGTACCTGGAGACCAACAGCAACGCGTAGTTGGTACCCGCGCCGAACACCAGGACCGAGACGATGCCGGACGTGGAGCCGTCGACGGTCACGCCGACGGCCTCGCCGACCGTCGCCACCAGCAGGGAGGCCACCCGGTCGGCGACGGCGATCACGACGAGCGGGACGAGCC
>NZ_JAALEE010000442.1:2757-4588 GCF_014145265.1 Dietzia sp. CW19
GTGATGATGAGGAGCACCGCGACGACCGTCGCCGTGGCGGCCAGCAGCCGGAAGTCCGCGCCCTCGAAGGCGGCAGCGGTGTCCGCGGCGAAGGCGGGCCCGCCGGTGAGCTGCGCCTCCAGACCGGGGTCGAGGCCGTCGGCGACGGCGTCGCGCATCTCGCGGACGAGCTCGCTGCCCTGCTCGTTGGAGATCGACTCGGCCTCGACCGGCACCAGCAACAGCGCGGCGGCGCCGTCCTCGGAGGGGATCGGTCCCTGGGGCGCGGCGCCGACGACCTCAGCCATCCGCTCACCCGCCCCCACGGCCGCGGCGATCCCCTGCGGGCCCAGCTCGCCACCGTCCTGCCTGGTGACCACCAGTACCGCCGGCACCGACCCCGCGTCGGGGAATTCCTGCTGGATCTGGGAGACGAGGGCGGCTTCGGAGGTGTCCGGCAACGTCTGGGGTGCCTCGGACGCGCCCTCGGAGGACGCGAGCGCGAAGACGGCGCCGGACACGAGCAGGACCGCCGCGAGGATCAGCCAGGCGGTGAGCTTCCCCGTGAGCACGCCGACCCAGCCTCCGGTGGACGCGTCACTGTCCGTCGCGGTGCTCCCGGTTGTCATCGTCTCCCTCGCCCTCACGCGTTGTATTCGGAGAGGAACGCCTCGAGGATGGCGTTGACCTCGTCGGGCCGTTCCATGGTCGGCGAGTGACCCGCACCGGGGATCTCGTGGAAGCTCGTGGTGGCGATGAGCTCGGCGATCCGGCGCGACTTGTCCGGCGGTGTGGCCGCGTCCTCCGCACCCACCACGACCAGCGTCGGAGCGATGATCCGGATGGCCTCGTCCTCGCACGGATCCCGGTCCGCGACCGACTCGATGGCCTTGACCAGACCGGCGCGGTCGGTGCGCTCGAGCATCGCCATCCACTCCTCGACCCAGGGTGCCGAGAGGTTGCGGTCGGCGAGCATGATCGGCGCCACACGGGACCGGAGCGGCTTCATCCCGGCGACGCGGTACACCTTGGACAGGGTCTTGTACTTGCTGCGGTTGGCCGGCTCCTCCGCGGTGGCGGCGGAGTCGAGCAGGGTGAGGGAGTGCACGATCTCGGGGTTGCGGGCCGCGAGCCGTATCCCGACGAAGCCGCCCATGGACAGGCCGACGAAGTTCACCACGGGGATCTGCAGGTGCCGCAGGAGTTCGCTGACGTCCACCGTCAGCGTGTCCATGTCGTACCCACCGAGCGCGCGGGGCGAGTCGCCCTGCCCACGGAAGTCGATGGTCACGCACCGGTACCTGTCCCGCAGGTGGGCGATCTGGTGCTGGAACATCCACCCGGAGAAGAGCAGACCGTGGGCGAAGAACACCACGGGAGCGTCCTCACGACCGGCGGGCACGCCGGTGTCGGTGTAGGCGATGGTCGTGTGACCGCGCTGGAATGTGGGCATCGGGGCTCTCCTGACAGTCGGACGGCCGCCGTGTCCGGCCGCCACAGTCGTACGATACGGCGACCGGCGCCACCCTTCGGTCACCTCGAGGGGATCGGAAGCCGGGTCACCGCAGCGTGATCAGACCCCGCGGGTCCTCCGGCCCGGCGGCCCGCTCCAGGTGCTGGTGCTCGTTGACCGCGATGCAGGTCATCCCGCCGCGACCCACCACGACGCGGGCCACTCCCGTGTTGACGGTCACGCGTTGCAGGCGGGTCCACAACCCCACCACGCCCTCCGGGTCGGCCAACAGGCCCGCGACCGCCAACGAGATGGTTCCGGCCGAGCTCACCACCACCGTCGTGCGCCCGGACCCGGACCGCGCCGCCGCGTCCGCGATCGCCGCGTCCGCGGCCGCCC
>NZ_JAALEE010000443.1:0-3542 GCF_014145265.1 Dietzia sp. CW19
CCCGTCGGCCGGGTCCGCCGACGCCCCTGCGGCCGCCGGCATCTCGACCGTCTCCCCGGTGGTCGGGGTGTCCGACCAGGCGGCCACCCGGCGGCGAGCCGGACGTCTCGGTGCGGTCCGCTCCCGGTCGACCGGTGTCCCGGTCTCGGCGATCGGGTAGGCGGTGGTGGCGTCCGGGTCGTCCCAGTCCGCTGCGGGCTCCTCGTGGTCGACGATGTCCCCGCTCCCGTCCCAGCCGAAGAATCCGCGCACGATGCCGGGGATCTCCCTCGCCGGGCGTCCCACCAGCACCAGCACTCCGAACGCCACGAGCAACACGAGGAGCGGGACGGCGACGAAGACGGACAGACCCGCCTCGAGCGTGCCCCCGACGATCCTCCCGAGGACGCCGGCTCCCCCACGGACCCCCTCCGGGTCCGAGGGCGACCCTGATCCCAGATGCCAGAGACCCAGCACACCCAGTGAGGTCACGGTGGTCCCGACCACCCACCTGGACTGGACGTCGGGTCGTGGCTCCCGCGCCATCACGAGGACGCCCCAGCCCCCGAGCAGCAACGGCAGGAGGGCACCCGGCGTCCCCACCACGGTGCGGATCCCGGTGTCGAACCACTCCCCCACCGGCCCCGCCGCACCGAACCACACCGCTCCCGCGAAGACGATCGCGATGCCGACGAGGATCAACCCGAGCCCGTCACGACGGTGCGGTGGTGCCACGCGCTCGTCGTCGGTTCCGCCTCGCAGCCCGCGCACCCCGTGACCGACCCCCTTCGCCACACCCGACCACCCGCCACGCAGACCGCGCCCGACGGCGCCGAAGGCACCGGACGTCCGCTCCGGAGGTGGGGTGACCGCATGGGAACCGCCGCGGGGGCCCGACTTCGGGGTGGAGACGACGGCGCCGCGACGGGAACCGCCTGACCGTGACGACGACGAGGTGGACGCGGTGGATCGCTGTGCGCCGGACTTCGAGGCCGGGCGTCGTCCACCGGGGGCACGGGTGGATCGCGTGTTCGAGCTGGGTGCCATGGGGGTCACTCTATCTTCTCGGACCCCATTGGTAACAGCAGCCACACGGGCCGGGGTCGGTCAGAAGCCCCTCGGTACCGCCCGGACCGCGTCGATGCCCCCCTGGGCTCCGGAGATGTCCACGTCCACCGCGTCCCTGCCGAACGCCCACAGGATCAACTCGACGGGGGCGGCCGTCACACTGACCATCGGGGCCAACGCGGCGCCCGTGGACACCGCACCGGACTTGGTCAACGTGATCCCCGGTGGGGTGCGCAGGTCGACCCGGGCGGACACCCGACGGAGGAACGTCCTGGCCACCGTGGTGCCTAGCGCCCAGATGCGATCGAGGTCCTCGACGTCGAACTCCCGCGTCGTCCATTCGCCACCGGCCCGGCGGACGTCCTCGTGGTGGACGAGGTACTCCGCGGCGTTGGCCACCCGGTCTGCGTAGCGGAGCGGCGAGTACCACGGCGCACCCGCCGCGATCTTCTCGAGCAGTTCGTCCCACGGACGCTCGGCCTCACGGAGGCGCAGTTCCTCCATCCGCGAGGCGAGCGCCGGCAGGACGATTCCCGCGGCGGCGTCGGGGCGTGCCTCCCGCACGACCAGGTGCGCCGCGAGATCCCGGGTCGTCCACCCGGCGCACAGCGTCGGTGCCTCCGGCCCGGCGGCGCGCATCGTCTCGACGAGAGCGCTGCGCTCCCGCTGCGCCAGTGTCCGCCGGTCGGGGTTCACCGGACTCAGTCCTGCGCTGCCACGGAGGTGATGACGGTGGGCACGATCATGGGCTTGCGACGCCACTTGTCGGAGACCCAGGTGCCCACGGTGCGGCGGACCGCCTGCGCGAGTCGGTAGGGGTCGGTCTCACCCTCCCCTGCCAGGTCCCACAGTGCGTTCTCGACCAGCTCGACGACCGGCGCCAACGCGCCCGGCTCGTCGGTGAATCCCTTGGCGATGATCTGGGGCTTGCTCACCGGTCGACCGGTGCGGGGGTCCACCACCACCGTGGCGACGATGAAGCCGTCCTCGGACAGCGCGGTGCGGTCCGCCAGCACGGTGTCGCCGACGTCGCCGGTGGACAGACCGTCCACGTACAGGTGGCCGACCGGGATCTGACCGACGGTGGACGCCTTGCCGTCGACGAGGTCCACCACGACGCCGTTCTGTGCGAGCACCACGTTCTCCGCCGGCACGCCGGTCGCGACCGCCAGGGCCCGGTTGGCCCGCAGGTGCCGCCACTCTCCGTGGACGGGCATGGCGTTCTTCGGCCGAACGGCGTTGTAGACGAAGAGCAGCTCGCCCGCGTCCCCGTGTCCGGAGACGTGGATGTTGGCATCGCGGCTGGTCACCACGTTCACGCCCATCTGGGACAGGCTGTTCTGCACGCTGAAGACCGGCTCCTCGTTGCCCGGGACGATCGACGAGGAGAACAGGACGGTGTCGCCCTCGGAGAGGTTGATCTGCCGGTGCTCGCGTCGGGCCATCCGGGACAACCCGGCCATCGACTCCCCCTGGGTCCCGGTGGTCATCACGAGGACCTTCTCGGAGGGGAGCTTCGCCGCGGCGTCCATGTCGATCAGAACGCCCTTCGGGTCCGTGAGCAGACCCAGTTCGAGCGCGATCTCCATGTTCCGGATCATGGACCGACCGGTGAGCGCGACCTTCCGGCCGCAGGCCTCGGCGGCCGCGATGACGGACTGCACGCGGTAGACGTTGGAGGCGAAGCAGGCCACCACGACGAGTCTGCGGGCGTCGCTGATGAGCCGCTGGAGAGCGGGGCCGACCTCGGACTCCGAGCGGCTGACTCCCGGGGTGGTGGCGTTGGTGGAGTCCAACAGCAGCAGGTCGATACCCTCGTCGCCGAACCGTGCCATCTTGGCCAGGTCGGTGGGCCGCTTGTCGGTGGGAAGCTGGTCGAGCTTGATGTCGCCGGACATCATCACGGAGTTGCCGCCCGCACGGACGACAACGCCCAGGCACTCGGGGATCGAGTGGTTGACGTCGAAGTAGCGGACCTCGAACGGGCCGAACGAACTCACGCTCGACTCGTCGACCTGCTGGAAGACCGGCTTGATCCGGTGCTCCCGGCACTTGGCCGCCACCAGGGCCAGGGTGAACCTGGATCCCACGACAGGGATGTTCGGGCGCAGTTTGAGAAGGAACGGGATCGCACCGATGTGGTCCTCGTGGGCGTGCGTGAGAACGAGCGCCTCGACCTGGTCGAGTCGGTCCTCGATGTGACCGAAGTCCGGGAGGATCAGGTCGACTCCGGGCTCAGTCGAACTCGGGAACAGGACACCGCAGTCCACGATCAGAAGCTTCGAGTCGTACTCGAAGGTCATCATGTTGCGGCCGATCTCCGTGATCCCGCCGAGCGCGACCAGACGCATCGCACCCTTGCGCGGCTTGGGCGGGCTGGGCAGCCGGACCGTCATGTCCCCGCCCTGCATGGTCTTGACGCCCCCGAACTCGGCGGTGGAGGTGGTCCCGTTACCCCGACCGCGGCCCCGGCCACCACGGCCACGGCCGCCGCC
>NZ_JAALEE010000444.1:0-1670 GCF_014145265.1 Dietzia sp. CW19
CGGCACGCGAATGGCGGGCCGGCACGCGTGCCGACCCGCCAACTCACTGCGGTTCCATCGAGAGATCCGGGTACCAGGCGTCCTGTGGTCCGCCGTGTGGCCGGTCCGGGACAACCGTCGGTGACGGCTGGCGCGGACCCACGGCTGGTGTGCCTCTCGGGCGTTATCCGTCGCGTGGGTTCCGGAGTATCGATGACGGTGGCTCGGACGGGGAACCGTGACTTCTCTTCCGTCACCGTCCTGGCGTCGTCGTCACCGTGCCCTGAGCATGCCGCGCGGACAGGCGCCCCGGCGATGGGGGGATCCCACAAGGAACCCGGGGACTTGCGGGTGGTTCCCGCCATCGCGTCCCGCCGTGTCGGCGGCGCACGATGAGGAGTTGGGGCCGAACGAGGGCGGGTCGGGTGACCGGTCCCGGCGGACGAGTCGGGCGACCGGGTTCAGTGGTCTCGCCGCGCGGAGCGGGCGAAGGAGAAGGCCGCCGCCCCCACCGCGAGCGCGATCGCCCCGACGCCGATGATCGGCCCGGTCGCGCGTTCCAGCGTCGGGAGCAACGGGGTGGGGTTGGAGAAGGTGAGGATGGGCCACCCGCGCTCCAGGGCCTCGCGGCGCAGCGCCCGGTCCGGGTTGATCACCGTCGGATGCCCGACCTCCTCGAGCATCGGCAGGTCGGTGGAGGAGTCGGAGTAGGCGTACGAGGCCTCCAGGTCGTAGCCGTAGCGCCGGGCGAACGCCCGGATCGCCTCGGCTTTGCCCGGTCCCTGGCAGTAGAACTCGATGGACCCGCCGTACCGCCCGTCGGCGTCGCGGTTCATGCGGGTGCCGGCGTAGTGGTCCACGCCGAGCATCCGGGCGATCGGCGCCACCAGTTCCTCACCGGAGGCGGACACGATCACCAGGTCGTGCCCGAGCGCCCGGTGCTCGGCGAGCAGTTCCTGCGCCTCGGCGTACACGGTCGGCGAGACGGTCTCCGTGAGTCCTTCGGTGACGATGCGCTCGACCTTCTCGGGCTCCCACCCCTTGGTGGCCGTGGCCATGGCCTGGCGCACCTTCTGCATCTGGTCGTCGTCGGCGTCGGAGAGGCTGAACGCGAGCTGCGTGTAGGCCAGATCGATCACCGATCGGCGGGACAACAGACCCTCGTCGAGGAAGGATTTGTTGAACGCGAACACCGACGAGGTGGCGATGATCGTCTTGTCGAGGTCGAAGAACGCGGCGACCCGGCGAGGTCGGTGCGATGACCGAGGGCCCTGGCGGCGTGGGGCGGACACGGCTCCACGATACGGTTCTTGTGCTCACCGCGCGGATAAGTGATACTGATCACGCTCGTGAGAGCATCCCCCTATAGGTGCTCGATTCGTTCCCCCACGAATCGGGACTTCGAGAAACCGCGGCGTCCCCCTGCCGCGGTTTCTCCCATTTCGGGCGGGGTCCGCGGCCCGGGGTGTCCGGGTCGGGGACCCCGGGTCCCGGCGTGTTGTCCACAGCCCCCGGCCTCTCCACAGCCGCCCCCGGGACACTGCATCGGGCCGGGTCCGCCGACCGGTGGGTGCGCCACGCTGTGCCCGTGACCCAGAGCCCTCGCGCAGCGCACGACACAGTCCCCGACCCTCCCGCGGGCAGGACCGTCGCGGTCGACGTGACCGACCCGGACCTCGACGCCGATGTCC
>NZ_JAALEE010000445.1:0-2578 GCF_014145265.1 Dietzia sp. CW19
TCCTCGGTCCCGGGGACGCGGTCCAGCGGGGTCGGCGACCCGGTGCTCACCAGCCGCGCCTCGTCCTCCGGGGTCAACGGCAGCGGGCTCGAGGTGAGGGTGCCCCCGTGGCGCCGGGGGATGGTCAGCCGGAAGCACGACCCCTCCCCGGGGCTGCCCCAGCAGTCCAGCCGGCCGCCGTGCAGCTTGGCGTCCTCGAGCGCGATCGCCAGACCGAGTCCGGTCCCGCCCGACCGACGGACCCGGGAGGGATCCGCCCGCCAGAAGCGGTTGAACACGAGCGACTCCTCGCCGGGCTTGAGCCCCACGCCGTGATCGCGCACCGAGACCGCGAGCGCCGCCTCGGACCCGCGGAGGGTCACCCGGACGGGCTTGGACTCCGAGTGGTCGAGTGCGTTGGCCACCAGGTTGCGCAGGATGCGCTCCACACGTCGGGAGTCCACCTCGGCCACCACCGGCTCGGCCGGCATGTCCAGCTCGACCTGTACGCCCGCCGACTCCGCGATGTGCGACACGGTGGACACCGCGTCCTCGACCGCCCCCCGCACGTCCAGCGCGGTCACCGAGAGCTCTGCCATTCCGGCGTCGTGGCGGGAGACCTCCAGGAGGTCGGTGAGAAGGCTCTCGAACCGGTCGAGTTCGGACTCCAGCAGCTCGACGGCCCGCTTGGTCGGGGGGTCGAGGTCACCGGCGGAGTCGGAGATGATGTCCGCCGCCATCCGGACGGTGGTCAGCGGGGTGCGCAGCTCGTGCGAGACGTCCGAGGTGAAACGCTTCTGCAGGTCGCCGAACTCCTCCAGCTGGGTGATCTGGTCGGACAGGCTCTGTGCCATGTCGTTGAACGCCATCGCCAGTCGGGCGACGTCGTCCTCTCCCCGGATCACCATCCGTTCCTTGAGGTGACCGTTGGCGAACCGCTGCGCGATCGACGCCGCCTGGCGGACCGGCAGCACCACCTGCCGTGCGACCATCCACGCGATCGCCGCACTGAGCACGATGATCGCCAGGCCGGCGGTCGCGACGATCCCGCGCATGATCCCGAGCGTCTGTTCCTCGGCGATGAGCGGATAGACCAGGTAGAGCTCGAGCCCGGGGATCGACGAGTCCGTCGGCGTCCCGATGATCAGCGCCTTGGCGGGCTCTCCCCGGAAATCTACCGTGACGTACTGGTAGGCGACCCGGCCCCGCTGGACCAGCGACTGCAACTCCGGGGGCACCTGCGAGTCGGCCGGGCTGACGACCTGCCCGCGCCCGGTCTGGTCGGGCACCACCAGGATCGGGTCGAAGGTGCCCGCGTGCACCGACTCCCCGTCGGAGGCGATGCCCCGCTCCCCCAGTGCGCTGCGCGCCTGGTCGAGGCGGGACTGCTCACTGGTCCCCTCGTCGGTCGCGGCGATCTGCGCCTCGACGGTGACCCGCAGCCGGCCCGCCTGCTCGACCGCGGCGTCCAGTTTGGTCGAGAGCAACTGCGCGGCCATCTGGCTCTGCAGCATGAACGCGATCGTGAGGATCACGCCCATGGACAGCGCGAGGGTCGAGGTGACCACCCGGAGCTGGAGGGATCGCCGCCACATGCGCGCGAACCGCATCCCCAGGACGGTGAGGTCCAGATCCCGGATCCGCTCCAGGAGGGTCGACGACGAGTCGGTCATGTCCCGGGTGTCGCGCTCGTCGCCGGAGGACGCCGCCGCGTCGTCCGGGCGACGTGCGGTCACGAGACCGGACCGGCCTTGTACCCGACTCCGCGCACGGTGAGGACGACCTCGGGGTTCTCCGGGTCCTTCTCGATCTTCGCGCGCAGGCGCTGGACGTGCACGTTGACCAGCCGGGTGTCGGCCGAGTGACGGTAGCCCCAGACGTGTTCGAGCAGGACCTCGCGGGTGAAGACCTGGCGGGGCTTGCGGGCGAGCTCCACCAACAGGTCGAACTCCAACGGCGTGAGCGGGATCGGCGTGCCCTCACGCGTCACGGTGTGGGCGGGCACGTCGATCGTCACATCACCGATGTGCAGGAGTTCACTCGGCTCGTCCTCACCCCGGCGCAGACGCGCCCGGATGCGGGCCACGAGCTCCTTGGGCTTGAACGGCTTCATGATGTAGTCGTCGGCTCCGGACTCCAACCCCAGGACCACGTCCACGGTGTCCGTCTTGGCCGTGAGCATGACGATCGGCACCCTGGACTCGCCGCGGATGTCCCGACACACGTCGATCCCGCTCCGGCCCGGGAGCATGAGGTCGAGCAGGACCAGATCGGGCTGGACCGCCCGGAAGGTCTCGATGGCCTGGACGCCGTCGCCCACGACCTCGGTCTCGAACCCCTCGCCCCGCAGGACGATGGTGAGCATCTCTGCCAGTGCGGCGTCGTCGTCGACGACGAGGATCTTCGGGGTCATTGTCACCACTTGTGTCGGCGTGAGTGTCGGCATGTGTCCATGGAGACCTTACCCGGCCGCACCGACGGGCCGGGCCCACGGCTCGGCTCGGTGGCCGGGGAATCCGTGGCGCCGACGGCTCACGAGCCGACCACGAGGTCCGCCAACCGCCGCACGTCGGGGTCGACGCCCAGCACCCGCCAGGGC
>NZ_JAALEE010000446.1:0-2025 GCF_014145265.1 Dietzia sp. CW19
GGCCACGGCGACGAACTCCACCGCGCCGGCGAACGAGCTCTCCACCGCCTGACGCCCGGACTCGGGCACGCCGGGCAGGACGTCGACGATCCCGGTGGCGTAGCGGCCGGCCAGGATGCTGCCCGAGAGCGCGATGCCGATCGCGGCTCCCACCTCGCGCATCGCGTCGTTGACGGCGGCGGCCACCCCCTGTTCGTCGACGGAGATGTCAGAGACGATCGCCGAGGTCGCCGGCGCCGTCGAGAGCCCCAGACCCACGCCCGCCGCGAGCATCGGCCACATGATGTCCCAGTACGTGGAGTCGACACCCAGCCGGGAGAGCAGGATCATCCCGGCCGCGATCGCGCCGACGCCCACCACGGAGACGACCCGCAGCCCGACCACGGCGGTGATGCGGGGCGAGACCAGCGAGAAGAGCAGGACCGGCAGCGCCATCGGAGCCAACGCCAGGGAGGCGGCGATCGGGTCGTACCCCTTGACCAACTGCAGGTACTGCACGATCAGCAGGAAGAACCCGAAGATCGTCAGGAACTGCATCCCGACGGAGATGGAACCCGTGGCGAAGCCCCGCCGGCGGAAGTACCGCACGTCGAGAAGGGGATCGGTGGCACGGAGTTCGACCAGGACGAAGGCCAGCAGGCTCACCGCGGCCACGATGAGGGTGACGACGACGAGGGGGTCGGAGAAACTCGTGTGCGCGCCCTCGATGAGGCCGAAGACGACGCCACCGACCGCCAGCGCCGAGAACACGGATCCCAGCACGTCCGGCCGCCCGTGCCGGGACGCCACGGATTCACCGATCGTGAGGGCGGCCAGGAGCACCAGCAGACCGATGCCGGAGTAGACCACGAAGATCGCCTTCCACGACCACACCTCCAGCATGACCCCCGAGCTGAGCAGGCCGACGATCCCGCCGATACCCGCGAACCCGGCCCACATGCCCACCGCGGAACCGCGACGCTCGGACGGGAAACTGGCGGTGAGCAGCGAGAGCGTGGAGGGCATGACGAACGCCGCGCCCACTCCGGCCACCGCACGCAGGACGATCACCCAGAGCGGCGAGTCCAGCCAGATGGGCAGGGCCGAGGACACGGTGAACAGGGCCAGCCCCACGATGAGGGTGGCCCGGCGGCCGAAGCGGTCGCCCAGGGCGCCTGCGGTGAGCACGAGCGCGGCGAGCGCCAGCGTGTAGGAATCGACGATCCAGGTGAGCTGGGCCTGGGTTGCCCCGGTGGCCACGGCGATGTCCGGGAGGGAGGTGTACAGCGCGGACATCGTGGCGACGACCAGCGACACCGCCACGATGTTGACGAACAGCAGCCAGCGGCGCCGTCCGGTGGTCAGTTCCAGCACTTCGGCTCCCTGGGGTCGGAGGTGGCGACATCTGAAGAAACGATACCGCCGGTATCGGTCGGGTCACCACACCGTATCCCACCGGGGGCCGTCACAATGGACCCATGCAGTCTCCGACCGATCCGCGCCGCGCCCGCTCGCGGGGAAAACTCCTGGACGCCGCGGTGGACCTGCTCCTGTCAGGTGGTGCCGCGGCGGTGACGGTGGACGCGGTCACCCGCGTGTCCGGCGTCGCCCGGACCACGCTGTACCGCAACTTCCCCTCCACCGACTCACTGATCGCGGCGGCGTTCCGGCGCCTGCTGCCGGCGCCGGAGCCGCCTCCGAGTGACGCCCCGGTGCGCGATCAACTCGTCCAGTTGTGCACGTCCATGACGCGCCTGATCCAGGACGCCCCGCTCCAGCAGTCGATGTGGGGATGGCTGGCGATGGGCCGGGGTGCCGGGGACGACGACGAGGTGGGCGAGCTGCGCCGCGGCGTCGTGGACTCCTACGCCGCCCCCCTGCACGCCGTCCTGTCCACCGCCGAGTCCGCCGGAACCCTGATCCCCGGGGACCGCGACCTGGCGGTGGCCCAGCTCGCCGGGCCGGTGGTCCTCGCGCGCATGATCGGACTGCGACCGTTCACCGCCGCGGACATCGAGATGCTCGTCGACGACTTCCTGCGCAGCC
>NZ_JAALEE010000447.1:0-1093 GCF_014145265.1 Dietzia sp. CW19
CTCCGACCCGTCCCGACACCCCCAGCCCCTCGGTGTTGCGGAAGCCCGCTACGGCCGGTAGGTCACCGACCCGCTCTCGGGCGCCGGCGGCGACGGCCCGGGCGATGGGGTGCTCGGAGGCGTCCTCCACCGCACCGGCGTGGCGCAGCACCTGCGTCTCGTCCTCGCCGTCCGCGGCGGTCACCGAGACCAGCGCGGGCGTTCCGGTGGTCACGGTGCCGGTCTTGTCGAGCACGATCGTGTCGACGCGGCGGGTGGACTCCAGGACCTCGGGGCCCTTGATGAGGATGCCCAGCTGCGCACCGCGGCCGGTCCCCACCATCAGGGCCATGGGCGTGGCCAGACCGAGCGCACAGGGGCAGGCGATGATGAGCACCGCGACCGCGGCCGTGAACGCCATGGAGGTGCCGGATCCGGTGAGCAGCCAGAAGGCGAACGTCGCGGCCGCCAAGACCAGGACGGCGGGGACGAAGACCCCGGAGATGCGGTCGGCCAGGCGTTGCGCGGCGGCCTTCCCGGACTGTGCGTCCTCGACCATCCGCGCCATCTGCGCGAGCTGGGTGTCCGATCCCACGCGGGTGGCCCGGACGATCAGCCGCCCGCTGGTGTTGACCGTGCCGCCGACCACGGCGTCGCCGGTGGAGACCTCGGCTGGCACGGATTCACCGGTGACCATGGCGGTGTCGACGGCGGAGGCGCCGTCGACGATCCGGCCGTCGGTCGCGATCTTCTCGCCGGGGCGCACGATGAACTCGTCACCGACCTGCAGGTTCTCCACGGGGATCCGCGTCTCGACGCCGTCGCGCAGCACCGCGACGTCCTTGGCGCCGAGCTCGAGCAGCGATCGGAGCGCCGCCCCGGCCGTGCGCTTGGACCGGGCCTCGATGTAGCGACCCAGCAGCACGAAGGTGGTGACCCCGGCGGCGGCCTCGAGGTAGATGTCCCCCGCTCCGTCACTGGGCGAGAGGGAGAACTCGAACCCGTGGGTCATGCCCGGCATCCCGGCGTGGCCGAAGAACAGGGCGTACAGCGACCACAGCAGGGCGGCGGACGTGCCGATCGACACGAGGGTGTCCATGGTGAACGAGCCGTG
>NZ_JAALEE010000448.1:0-2931 GCF_014145265.1 Dietzia sp. CW19
CTGTACCGCGGGATGCTCGGGTCCGCACTCCTGACCCTCGGCGGCTTCGGTGCCGGCGCCCTCCCGGTGGACGGGGGGCCCGCCGCCGCCGTGGGTCTGCTCGGGTTCACCTTCGGCCACGGCGAGGTCCTGGCCCTGACGCTGTGCTGGATCGGCGTGGCCCTGCTGTTCACCGCCTGGCTGGCGCTGGGCCCGCGGGCGTTGTCGGGTCGACTCCCCACGCGAGACGCGGTCTGGGCCACCGCGTTGTGGTCGCTCCCGTCACTGCCCGCGGTGCCGATGTTCAGCCGCGACGCGTGGTCGTACCTCGCGCAGGGGGCGATGACCGCCGCGGGGGTCGATCCCTACGAGGTCGGCCCCGAGGCCAACCCGGGACCCTTCACCGACGAGGTCAGCCCCGACTGGCGGTCGACCGCGACCCCCTACGGCCCGCTCCACCTGCTCCTCATGAGGATCGTGGTGGCCTTGTCCGGCGGGCACCCGGCGGTGGGGATCGTCATCCTGCGCGTGGCGGTGTTGGTGGCACTGGCCGCGCTGACCGTGGTGTTGGTGATGGCGGCCCGCCGGACCGGGGTGGACGCGGGGGCCGCGGTCTGGCTGGCGTGCGCGTCGCCGCTGTCGGTGATCCACCTGGCGGGCGGGCTGCACAACGAGATCTTCCCGCTCGTCGCCTGCCTCGGGGCTGTCGTTCTGGCCCTCGACGGTCGCCGGGCGTGGGCCGGCGCGGCGATCGGGATCGCGGTGGCGTTCAAGGCCACCGCGGTGATCGTCGCCCCGTTCCTGCTGTGGATCGCGCTGACCCGTCGGCGCGAGGACCCGTCGGTCACCAGGCCCGTGGTCCGGGCCCTCGGGGACACGGCACTGGCCGCCGCGATCGCGGTGGCCGTCCTCGGACTGGCCACCCTCGCCTCCGGTGCCGGGATCGGGTGGGTCCACGCGATCGCCGTGTCCGACAGGGTGATCAACTACCTCAGCGCACCGACGGCGGCAGCACACCTGGTCCACGCGGTCACCGACTCCCCCGGGTTCGAGGACGTGCTCGCGGTGTCCCGGCAGGTCGGGCGGGTGGTCCTCGCCGTGGTGCTGGTGGCCGTCTGGTGGCTCCATCGCCGGGACCGGACGACGGCGATCCGCGGCATCATGCTGGCGCTTCTGGCCTTCGTCGTGCTCAACTCGCTGGCCTGGCCCTGGTACTACGTCTGGGTGGCCGCGTTCTGGATGCTGGCGAGGCCGGGGCCCCGGGCCACCACGGCAGCGGTCGGGATGACCGTGTTCCTGGTGATGGCGATAGGGCCGAACGGATCGACCAGCCTCTACAGCCCCGTGCTCTCCGGGATCGCGGTGCTCGCCTCACTGGCCGTGGCCTGGTGGTGGTGGCGGGCCACCGGAAAGGTCAGAACGCCATCGCCTGAGCGCGCCGGATGACCTCCCGCGCGCGATGACCGTGGAGCGCGTCCGCGGGGCGACCCGGCAGGCTGTCGTCCTCCGTGAAGAGCCACCGCAGAATCTCCTCGTCGCGGTAGCCCCCGTCACGGAGAACCGAGACGAGTCCGGGCAGGAAACGCGCCACCTCGTCGTCGTCGTCCAGGAACACCGCGGGGACCACCACCACCCCGGCACGTCGGACGGCGATCAACCCCCCCTCACGGAGGAGGTCGTGTACACGGGTGACCGGGATGCCCAGTCGCCGCGACACCTCGGGCAGATTGATCGTCTCGACGTCCCCGGGCAGGACGTCATCGCAGTGCGGAACGGTACTCACGGCCACCACGTTAGTCCCAGCGGGGCCCGGCGGTCACCACCGCGGGCCGCACGGCACGGTTGCATACCGAGATCGGGACGCCGACGGGCAGAATGGACTCCATGACCACTCACGACGGGCAGCTACCAGGGCCGGGCACCGTGCTCGACGGGCGCTACCGGCTCGACGCCGTGATCGCACGCGGCGGGATGTCGATCGTGCACCTCGCCACCGACGAGCGGTTGGACCGCCACGTCGCCGTCAAGCTGTTGGACCCCGCCCTCGCCGGCGATCGCGCCTTCGTCGACCGGTTCACCCTCGAGGCGCGCTCTGTCGCGCGGCTCTCCGACCCCGGCATCGTCCAGGTCTTCGACCAGGGGGTCGAGGGGGACACCGCCTTCCTCGTGATGGAGTTGGTCCCGGGCGGCACGCTGCGCGAACTATTGGACGAGCGCGGACCCATGCCCCCGTACGCCGCCGCCGCCGTGCTCCGCCCCCTCCTCGGCGCACTCCGCGAGGCCCACGAGGCCGGGCTGGTCCACCGCGACATCAAGCCAGAGAACGTCCTCATCTCCACCACCGGGGCGGTCAAGCTCGCCGACTTCGGTCTCGTCCGTGCGGTGGCCGAGTCGAGGGCGACCTCGCGGAGCGTGGTGATGGGCACCGCCGCCTACCTCTCCCCCGAGCAGATCTCCGGCGCCGACACCGACGGGCGCTCCGACCTGTACTCCCTGGGGGTGCTCGCCTACGAGATGCTCACCGGCGAGCCCCCGTTCAACGGGGACAACTCGATCGCCGTGGCCTACCGGCGCCTGGACACCGACGTCCCGGCGCCCTCCGACCAGTCCGATTCCGTGGCGGAGGACCTCGACCACCTGATCCTCCGGGCGACCCGACGCAGCCGCGAGGACCGCTACCAGGATGCCGGGGAGATGCTCGACGACCTGGACCGGGCGGCCGAGATCGGACGCTTCCCCACCTATGTCGTCCCGGCGCCCCACCAGTCGTCCTGGTCCCGGGCCCGCGCCGCCGCGGCGCGATCGGCGCCCGGCGGTGCCACGGAGTTCGACGCCGCCGATCGCGAGAGCGGCGAGGCGCTCGGCCACGGTGACGGCCCCGTCCCCACACGGATGCACACGAGGGTGGGACTCGACGCGGTCCCGCCGCCCCCCGTCGCCGAGGAGTCCTAA
>NZ_JAALEE010000449.1:0-2323 GCF_014145265.1 Dietzia sp. CW19
AGCCGGACATGGCGCAGGGGGCGGGCACCGATCCGTCCGGGATCGACGCGGCCGTGTCCGCGCTGCGCGCCGCCGTGCGGGATGCCGGGTGACGGGACCGGACCCCGACGTCCACGGGTGGACCCGTGGTCGGCGGCTCGGCCTGGACGTGGGGACGGCACGGATCGGGGTCGCCTCCTGCGATCCCGACGGGATCCTCGCGACACCTGTCGAGACGATCCGCGTCACCAGCGGTGATCCCGAGTGGACGTCGGAGGTGAGACGCCTGGGGGACCTCGTCGAGGAGTACGACGCCGTCGGCGTGATCGTGGGGCTGCCCACCTCACTGAAGGGTCGGGACACCGCCTCCACGGCGATGGCGCGGTCGTTCGTGGGGGCGCTCTCCACCGCCTCGCCCGACCTCGACGTCGAGTTCGTGGACGAACGACTCACGACCGTGACGGCCGGGGCGGCCCTCCACGGCGCGGGCAGGAACACCCGACAGCAGCGGGGCGTGATCGACCAGGCCGCCGCGGTGGTGCTCCTGCAGGCATGGCTCGACTCACGGCGCGCCCGCCGATGATGGGCGTGTCGACCGGCGCGGCTGGATAAACTGCCCGTCAAGCACGATGCTGTCCGGCGGGCAGCTCCCAGAACCCCTGGCTAAGGAGCACGATGTCTGCGGCACGAGGACGCTCACGAACAAGTGGCACCACCCGGTTCATACTCCTTGCGGCCGTGGTCGGGGTTGTCCTGGCCTTCGCCGTGATGGTTTATCGCAACACGGGCAACGAGGTCTCCGCGGCACCCGATTTCGAGGGCGAGGGCTCCGGCAACGCCCTGTTGCACGTCGAGCCCGGGGACACCCTGGGCGTCGTCGGGGACCGCCTGTACGACATCGGCACCGTGGCCAGCACCCGGGCCTTCACGGGAGCGGCGGCCGGGACGTCGGTCGAGGGCATTCAGCCGGGGTACTACCAGGTCCGGGAAGAGATGAGCGCCGCGTCGGCGGTGGAGGCGTTGGCCGATCCCCGGAACAGGGTCGGCTTCATGGACGTCAAGCCCGGCGGGCGACTACTCGACACGGTCGTCGTCGGGGGCGGAACCGAGAAGGGCATCTTCACCCTGATCGCGGACGCGACCTGTCTCAGGGACCTGGACGACCCGGAGGCCCCACCGATGTGCCGCCTGCCGCAGGAGATCGTCGACGCCGCCGTGCAGGCCGACCCTGCCGAGCTCGGGGTTCCCGACTGGGCCATCAACGAGGTGCGCGCCGCCCCGGACCCGGTTCGCCGACTCGAGGGCCTGATCGCGCCGGGGGTCCACAACGTCAGCCCGCAGTCCGAGCCCCTGGAGATCCTCCGTCAGCTGATCGACTCGTCGACCGACGCCTACGACGCCACCGGTCTCGTGCCCTCGGCCGAGAGGATCGGGTTGACGCCCTACCAGGTCGTCACCGCGGCGTCGCTGGTGGAGAAGGAGGGAACCCTGGAGGACTTCGACAAGATCGCCCGGGTGATCCTCAACCGGCTCGACGAGCCGATGCGCCTCCAGTTCGACTCGACGGTCAACTACGCCCTCGCCGACCAGGAGATCGCCACCACCGACGCCGATCGTGCGGCGGTCACGCCCTGGAACACCTACGCCATGGACGGACTGCCCTACGGACCGATCGGGTCTCCCGGGCTCGATGCGCTCCGGGCGATGGAGAACCCCGCCGAGGGCCGGTGGAAGTACTTCGTGACAGTCGACATGCAGGGCACCACCCGCTTCGCCGACGAGTACCCGGAGCACGAGCGGTACCAGAGTGAGGCGATAGCCAACGGGGTCCTGTCCAGTGGGCGGTAGCGCCGCCGGCGCGGGTTCGGACGGCGCTGCTTCGGACGGAGGTGCCCCCGACGGTCTCGCGGCCACGTCACCCCGCTCCGCGGCGGTGCTGGGTCATCCGGTCGACCATTCGCTCTCCCCGGTGCTGCACGGTGCGGCGTACCGGGCGCTCGGCCTCGACGGATGGACCTACGAGCGGATCGACTGCGATGCCGAACGTCTGGCCTCCGTGGTCGACTCCTCGCCGGGACACCGGGTGGGCTACTCGGTGACGATGCCGGGCAAGTTCGCCGCGCTCGGGTACGCGACCGAGGTCAGCGATCGCGCCCGGATCGTCGGCAGTGCCAACACCCTGGTCCGGCGGGGGGACGGCTGGTTCGCCGACTGCACCGATGTGGACGGGGTGACGGGAGCACTCGCCGAGTTCGACGGACTGCCCACGGAGCCGACGGCGGTCGTCCTGGGGGTCGGCGGGACGGCGCGGCCGGTGCTGGCCGGGCTCGCCGAGGCCGGAGCG
>NZ_JAALEE010000450.1:0-851 GCF_014145265.1 Dietzia sp. CW19
GTGGCCGCCGAGGCCACCTCCGCGGTCGGGGACGCCACCGACGGCGACGGGCCGACGACCGGCGAGCAGCCGGCCCCGGACGGGGACGGCGGCGACGACCGGTCTCCCGAGGAGCAGTTCCTCAGCGAGATCAGGACCGTCGGCGTGGACGCCGAGGACGAACAGGGTTATCTCACCCGGGGGCGCGACGCCTGTGCGTCACTCGACGGCGACATGGGCTACGTCGACGTGGTCCGGCAGTACAACGACGCCCACGCCGATGCGCCGGTGACCGAGGCCCCGGTGGTGGTGGCGGCCGCGGTCAGGGCGTTCTGTCCCCAGCACCTGCCGCAGGTCGGCCAGGACGAGGGCGGAAACCAGGGCGGCTGAAGCCGAGAGGGGCCCGTCTCACAAGCCCTCCCTGTCCAACGCCTCCGCGGTGAGCCGACGGCCGAGTTCGATCATCTCCTCCGCGCGGTGGAAATCGAAGGCCGAACACGAGTCGGACGGCACCTCCACGAGGACGTCGGGGCGGTTCCCCGCCATCCGGTAGCCGGTGAGGATGCTCTGCATGGCCTCGATCGACTGGGAGACCACGTCGAAGATCCGCAGCGTGCCCGGGAGGGACTCGAGGCTCCGATCGTCCGCCTGGGCGTCGGCCCGGACCTCGCGTTCGCCCTCCTCGACCGCCTCCTCGACCTCCGGTGACGGCTGCGCCGACCCTCTCGGGGTGGCGTCGTCCCCGGTCCGGGAATCGCCCCCGGCGCCCCGCCCGGTCGGGTCGATCCCGGGTGCGTCCAGCCCGGCGGTGTCAGGACCGGCGGTGTCCGGACCGGCCGCGTCCGCCCCGGAGGTGTCCTGACCGAGGCGGA
>NZ_JAALEE010000450.1:933-3111 GCF_014145265.1 Dietzia sp. CW19
CCCGCACGTCCGCCGCCGCCGTCCGGATGCGTCCGGAGAGCCTGGCGGTGGTCGCGGTGACGGTGCCACCCTTCTTGGACATCTTCGGATCGGCCACGGCCGAGGGCTCATCGGGGTCCGAGCTCTCCTGGAAGGTGGACCCGCGGATCCCCGCCCGACGCCCGGTCAGCGACACGGCCAGGACCAGATCGCTCTCCACGGAGGCGAGTGGCTCGAGCGGGACCGGGTTCGTCACGCCGCCGTCGATCATCAGGCGCCCGCCCACGATCGCCGGGGTGACGATGCTCGGGATCGCGAACGACGCACGGACGGCGATATCGGCCGGGCCCCGGGTGAACCACACCTCGCGCCGCGCCCGCAGGTCGGTGGCCACCGCGGTGTAGGGGATCGCCAGATCCTCGATCCGCACGTCATCGAGCATCTCGCCGATCACGCCCATGATCTTGTTGGCGCGGATCGCTCCCCCGCCGGCGAAGGACACGTCGAGCAGCCGCAGGACGTCCCGCTGTGCCAGACCCCGCACCCATTCCTCGAAACGGTCCAACTCGCCGGCCGCGAGCAGCGACCCCACGACCGCCCCCATCGACGCCCCGGACACCCCGACCACCTCGTGCCCGCGCGACTCGAGCTCGCGTATCGCCCCGATGTGCGCGTATCCGCGCGCCCCACCGGAACCCAGTGCCAACGCGACCTTCATCCGATCCCCCTCCGTCGTCCTCACTCGTGCCCGGTGCCCACACACCGGGGCCGTCCCCTCAGCGGATTCGCCTCCAGTGTGCACCGGCGCGGCCCGCGCCATCCCGGCACCGGGCCGACCGTGTCGTAGGCGCGGTCTACCTTCACCATCGTATCGAGCACCTGTTCGATACCCACGATCACCGAACACACAACAGGAGTTCCCGTGTCCCACACCGTCATCCGGTTCCGCCCCGTCGCCGCCATTGACCCCGACATGGCGCGCGTCGCCGCCGACATCGACCGGTTCGGCCTGCACCTGGTCCACGTGGGCGAGGGCTGCGCCTGCGAGGACTGCGAGTCCGCCCCACTGCCACCCGACCAACGGTTCGGATACACGGTCGGGCTCACCGATCGCGGACACCCGGAACTCCTGGCCCGCGGCCTGGGCGCCCGGGAGACGGCCGCGTTGCTCACCCGGTGGGGCGGGTCCGTCCTGGACGGCCGGGTTCTCGACGCCGGCCACCTGCTGTGCGAGGGCCCCGACGGACCGACGTGGGAGCTCGTACCGGTCCGGCGCCCCTCCAGGACTCTGCGGTGGGCGGGTCGCTACTACCGCACCACCGGTACCGGCGGCCTCACCGCACTCGAGCTGGTCCCCGCCGGGCGGCCCTGCCCGTGCGACGGGTGCTGCTGAGACCACCGCACCGGTGGGGCCGTCGTAGGGTCTACTCATGCCCCGCCATCGGCTCGTCCTGGACGCCCGTTCGCCCTCGATCATCGTCCCGCTCACGGGTCGGGATCTCACGGAGCTCGCCGAGCAGATCGGTGCGCTACGCAGCGCCGACTCCGAGTTCCGGAGCACTACCGTGAGAGGGACCCCTCCGGCCGGGGTCTCACCGGACACGGACCGACTGGTCGACGTGGTCGAATGGCGTGTCGACCTCTACGGACCCTTCACCGCCGGGGCCGGGAGTGATCCGGACCCGGCGGTGCAGGCCCTGGAGCAGATCTCGGCTCTGTTACCGGGACTGCCGGTCCTGGCCACGTTCCGCACCAGGTCCGAGGGCGGGGGTGCGGAGATCTCACCGGAGGCCTATGTCGCGCTCGTCGAGGCACTCGCCTCGACGGGCATGGCGGCCGCGTTGGACGTGGAGTACCGGCACCCGCACGCAGAGGACGCGATCACCGCCGCCCGCCGACACCGCACCCCGGTGGTGGCGTCCAACCACGACTTCGACGCGACCCCGCCCGCCGAGGAGATCGTGGCGCGGCTCACGGCCATGGAGGACGCGGGGGCGGACGTGGCCAAGATCGCCGTGACGCCGCGATCCGCGGCCGATGTGGTGACGCTGCTGTCCGCCACCGAGGAGCGATACCGGGCCGCTCGCATCCCGCTGATCACCATGTCGATGGGTGGCCTGGGGGCGGTCACGCGGCTCGGCGGTGGCCCGTTCGGCTCCTCGGCCACCTTCGCCACGGTGGGCGCGGCCTCGGCGCCCG
>NZ_JAALEE010000451.1:0-1735 GCF_014145265.1 Dietzia sp. CW19
GCCATTACTGACCCATGCTCCTAGGCTCATGGGCATGGAACCGGCACCCTCCCTCGCCCCCGTCGCCGCACTTCTCGGCACCTGGAGGGGTGAGGGCGCGGGGTCGTATCCCACCATCGAGGACTTCACGTACACCGACGAGGTGGTCTTCTCGGACGTCGGCAAGCCGTTCCTGCACTACGTCCAACGGTCGTGGAGCGCGGACGGCTCCCCCATGCACACGGAGACGGGCTATCTGCGCATCCCGGGGGCCGGGACCGCCGAGCTGATCCTGGCGCAGCCCATGGGACAGACCGAACTCGCCGAGGGCACCGTCGTGGCCGAGGCGGACTCGCTCGTCCTGGAATTCCAGGCCCGGGTGGCCAACAGCGCCACCGCCAAGCAGGTGGACGCCACCAGGCGCCGGTACGAACTCACCGGGGGCAGGTTGGTCACCACCTTCGCCATGGCCGCGGTCGGACAGCCGATGACCCATCACCTCCACTCCGATATGCGGCGGGTCTGAGCGCCGTGGCCGAGAAGAAGAACGACGGGCGATCCGCGAACATCAAGGACGAGAAGGTCTACGAGGCGCTGCGCGACGACGGCGCCAGCAAGGAGAAGGCCGCCCGGATCGCCAACGCCTCGGCCGGGCGATCGCGGTCCGAGGTCGGCCACAAGGGTGGCAAGGCCGGCTCGTACGAGGACTGGACCGTCGACGAGCTCCGCGACCGCGCCCGGGAGATCGGCATCGAGGGACGCTCGTCCATGACCAAGGACGAGTTGATCGAGGCGTTGCGGGAGCACTGAGCCGGGACCAGCGGGCCGGGCTCACCGAGCCGGGATCAGCGGGCCGGGATCCAGCGGGCCGCGCGCTCACCCTCGTCGGCGTGTGGCCCGGTGCGTCAGCGCGCCGCGTCCCCCCGCCACACGAGCCGGGACACCCCCAGCCCGTCGAGCTCCCACCGCAGCTGGGACTGCGAGGGGGACTGGACGGGGAGGAACGCGGCCTCACGCATCCGACGATTGGCGGGGGCGTCCTGCGCATACCCCATTCCACCGCAGAGGATGGCCTCGAGTCGCGTGGCGGCGGGAGCGATCTCGGCGCCGTCCAGGCGCAACAGGAGGAGGTCGACGAGAGCGCCCTCTCCCGGCCGCGACGCCAGTCGGTGCAACTCCGAGTGCATGTGCTCGTGGCGGTCCACCAGCGCGGAGTGCTCGTCGGCGGAGAACGCACCGAGGCCGCCGAGCAGTCCCTCGACCTCGGTGAGAGAACGCGCCGCGACACCCGAGCAGAACGCGGCCTGCAGGACGAGGAACTCCGGGCGCACGCCGGTCAGGAAGTCCCCCAGGTCCTCCCCCAGCACCTGCTCGTCGGGGACGACGACGCCGTCGAGCCCGATCATGGTCGAGGCCGTGGCGTTGAGCGCCAGGAGATCCGGGGCGCTGCGCATGTCCACGCCCGGAGTCGACGCCTCGAAGGCCAGGACGAGGCTGCGCCCGTCCCCGGTGTTGGCGGCCAGGACGATCGTGCTGTCCTCGTAGACGTTGGAGGCCCACGCGACCGGGCCGTCGATGCGGTAGCCGCCGTCGACCGGAGTGGCGGTGATCGGGACTCTGCCCAGCCCGACCGCCTGACGCTGGGCAACGGCCATGCCGGTCACACCGGGCCGGTCCCCCGTGGCCACGGCGCGATAGGTCCGCCACGCGGCGTCCGACCGGTCCGCCGCGTGGCGGAGGTAGGCGGCGGTCATGC
>NZ_JAALEE010000042.1:0-1614 GCF_014145265.1 Dietzia sp. CW19
GGGGCGCGGGCGCCGGGGCGCGCGCGATCAGGCCGCGCGGGCGGGGATCAGCTCAGGCGCTCGAGCACCATCGCCATGCCCTGGCCACCGCCGACGCACATGGTCTCGACGCCGAACTGCTTGTCCGCGGCCTGCAGGTTGTTGATGAGCGACGCGGTGATGCGGGCGCCGGTCATGCCGAACGGGTGGCCCAGCGCGATGGCGCCACCGTTGATGTTGAGCTTGTCCTCCTCGATCCCGAGCTCACGGGCGGAGCCGAGGACCTGGACGGCGAACGCCTCGTTGATCTCGAACAGGTCGATGTCGGACACCGACTTGCCGGCGATCTTCAGGGCGTTCTTGACGGCCTGGATCGGGCCGAGGCCCATGATCTCGGGGGACAGGCCCGAGACGCCGGTGGACACCACGCGGGCGAGCGGCGTGAGGCCGAGCTCCTTGGCCTTGGTGTCGGACATGATCACCAGGGCGGCGGCGCCGTCGTTGAGCGGGCAGCAGTTGCCGGCCGCGATGGTGCCGTCGGGGCGGAAGACCGGCTTGAGCTGCGAGATCTTCTCGTAGGTGGTGCCGGGCCGCGGGCCGTCGTCGGTGGAGACCACGGTGCCGTCGGGCATGGTGACAGGGGTGATCTCGTTGGCGAAGTGGCCGTTCTCGACCGCGGCGACAGCGCGGTTCTGCGAGCGCACGCCCCAGTGATCCTGCTCCTCGCGGGTGATGCCGGTCATCTGCGCGACGTTCTCGGCGGTCTGGCCCATCGGGATGTAGACGTCCGGCAGCAGGCCGTTCTCGCGGGGGTCGGTCCACGTCTCGGCGCCACCCTCGGCGCGCGTGCCGGTGCGGGCCTCGGCGTCGGCGAAGAGCGGGTTGTGGGTGTCCGGCCAGTGGTCGGAGGTGCCCTTGGCGAAGTTGGTCACGGTCTCGACACCGGCGGAGATGAACACGTCACCCTCGCCGGCCTTGATCGCGTGCAGCGCCATGCGGGTGGTCTGCAGCGAGGAGGAGCAGTAGCGGTTGACCGTGGTGCCGGGGACGGTGTCCAGGCCGGCGAGCACGGAGACGACACGGCCCATGTTGAAGCCCTGCTCGCCGCCCGGCAGGCCGCAGCCCAGCATGAGGTCGTCGATCTGGGTGGGGTCGAGCGACGGGACCTTGGCGAGGGCCGCTGTCACCATCTGCGCGGCGAGGTCATCCGAGCGGATACCCACGAGGGATCCCTTGTTGGCGCGCCCGATGGGCGAGCGGGCGTACGAGACGATCACGGCTTCCGGCATGGAAGGCTCCTTCTTTGCGGGTGGATACTCGGTGCTAGGTGTGGTCGGGGGTGAGTTCCGGGGCGGACAGGTCCCGGGTGGGGCGGGTCAGGCGCAGGATGCGGCTCCGGCGGCGGAGGGTGTCCGCCGCCTCGCGGGCATCGCCCGTGCTCTCCGGATCGCCGTCCACGTCCTCATTATGCAGGTACGTGTTCTCGTCGAGGTCCTCCGCGTCCTCGTGGGTACGGACGAAGTCGGTCAGTCGCTTGGTCAGCCGGGCGACGACCGACTCGCGGTGCTCGTCGTCCGCGCCGTCCGCGGCCGCCTCGGCGGCGGTCTCCGCGTCCTCGGCGGCGCGCTCGGCGGC
>NZ_JAALEE010000452.1:0-2268 GCF_014145265.1 Dietzia sp. CW19
GCTCGCGGTGAGCGCCAGGAACACCGGGAGATGTGGGGCGATCCGGCACGCCAGGGCGACCGCCTCGTCGGTGTCCACGGCATCCACCCGGATCCGGGTGCCGCAGTAGATCTGACCGCGGGCCAGGAACTCGTAGTCCGCCAGCAGCCGGCGCATCCGGGGGCTCTCGTCGACCAGCGCCGACCCCGGGGGGACCAGCGGGACCGCTCCCGCGGCCGCCACCGTGAGGCCGCGGCCCTCGCCCACCCGGCGCAGTCCCTCGCGCGCCTCGTGCAGCCCGGAGCGCAGGCCCGAGGCCGTGTGGGCCGGACGGGTGCGTGTCCGGATCACACAGTTGCGCACCTCGTCGGCAGCGACGTCCGCTGATCGGTGGGCCAGCAGCTCGGACGCCCTGGGCGTGAGCTCCCGACTCTCGGAGTCGAGGACCTGGAGGTCCTCTTCGATCACCGCTGACCTGAACTGGGCTCCCATGAAGGAAATGTAGTGCGGGCGGGCGGGGTGCACATCCGGTCGGGATGTGGGATGGGTCTCAGCGCGCCTTCCAGACCGGAGCCCGCTTCTCCGAGAACGCACGCGGGCCCTCCATGGCGTCCTCCGACGTCATGACGGTGATCATCTCCGTGTCACTGACCTTCCAGCGGTCGTCCTCCGCCGGGCGGGTCCCGTCGCTGATGCCCAGCGCGACGCGCTTGCTGGCCTGGACGGCCAACGGGGCGTTGGCGGCGATCACGCCGGCCAGCTCGAGCGCCGCGTCGAGCAGGTCCCCGGCCGGGACGACCCGGTTGATCAGATGCAGGTCCAGTGCGCGCTCGGCCGTGACCGGCTCGCCGGTGAGGATCATCTCCATGGCCACCCGGTGGGGCAGCTGGGCCGGCAGCCGGAACGCACCGCCCGCCGCCGCGATGAGGCCCCGCCTGACCTCCGGCAGTCCGAAGATCGCGTGATCGGCGGCCACCACGAGATCGCACGCCAGCGCGATCTCGCAGCCCCCGCCCAGCGCGGTGCCGTTGACCGCGGCGATCACCGGCACGGAGACGTGATGCTGCATCATGCCCGCGAAACCCCACTGGCGGTTCTCCGCCGGGAAAATGTCCTCTCCCCGGGAGATCGCCTTGAGGTCCGCCCCCGCGCAGAACGACTGCTCCCCCGACCCGGTGAGGACGACCACCCGGATCTCCGGGTCCGTGTCCGCCTCGTGCAGGGCCCGCCCGAGCAGCGTGCTCACCTCGCCGTTGACGGCGTTGCGGGCCTCGGGGCGGTCGAGGGTGACGAGCAGGATGTGATCGCGGCGCTCGGTGCGGACGGCTGGACGGGTCTCGGATGAGGTCATGCCCCCAGTCTCGCCCGGCACGTCGGCACACGCGGGCGAAACGCCCACCTCCCCCGGGCCGGTGCCATGCGCGAGACTCTCCACCGGGGCCATACAGCGGGGGAGAGGCGCTCACCCCTGCTGGGCAATCGCACACTCCTCGGATATATTTGATTTCGATTCTCGGCCGAGGCCCCTCGGTCGTTCGTGATCCCCGGAGATGAGGTGGCGGATATGGCCGCAACACGACTCGCGCAGCGTCCGCAGCTCTCCGAGGAGGTCGCGGACCACGTCCGGACCCGGATCATGAGCGGCGAGGTGCGCCCCGGGGACTTCATCCGTCTGGACGAGACCGCGGCCGCTCTCGGGGTGAGCGTGACCCCGGTGCGCGAGGCCCTGCTGACCCTGCGCGGGGAGGGGCTGGTCGATCTGGTCCCACGACGCGGTTACCTGGTCTCGCCGATGAGCAGGCAGGACGTCGAGGACATCTTCTGGCTGCAGGCCCGGCTGTCCAAGCGGATCGTCGACCGTGCCATCACCCGGTTCGACGAGGCGGCCCTCGAGCACCACGCCCGCCTGGTGGAGGACTTCGAGGCGGCGGCCGTGACGGGCGATCCGGACCGTGTGGTGAGCGCGCAGTACGCCATCCACCGCTCGATCAACCGGGCGTCCCGGTCGGACAAGCTGTCCCGCTTCCTCAACAACGCCGCGCGCTACATGCCCTACCGGCTCTACGCCGAGGATCCGGACTGGCGGTCCACCGCGCTCGAGGACAACAGGCGGATGCTCGAGGCGCTGCGCACCGGCGACGTGGAGACGGCCCACGCCGTGGTCGACCGGGAGTTCACCAACGGCGCCGACCTGCTCATCGCGCACCTCCAGCGCGCCGGCGTGTGGGACGAGGACCGCGACGAGGACCGGGGCGCGACGCTGGTCGCGCAGGCCTGACCACCCGGCAC
>NZ_JAALEE010000453.1:0-1107 GCF_014145265.1 Dietzia sp. CW19
GGCAGCCCGGCGCAGCAGCCCGGCGCAGCAGCCCGGCGCGGCCCGGCGCGGCCCAAGGACCCAGCAATACCCACACCGGGCCGACGGCGTCTGCGGCAACACCCGGTGGTGGACTCCGCAGGCGGGCTAATGTGACACCTGTCACTCAATATCTGCGTGACCATCCACCGCCGGAAGGCGCCCATGCCCCACGCTGCAGCTGACCACCTCATGCCCGAGCTCGCCTGCTACGGACTCGCCGGGCACAGCGCGTCGCCGGCCGACCTCATCACAGAGGCCGCGCGCGCCGAGGAGTTGGGACTCGGGTCGATCCTGCTGTCGGAGCGGTTCGCCCTCAAGGACGCCGCGGTGATGGCCGGCGCTGCCGTGGCGGCCACCAGCCGGATCGGCGTGGGCACCGCGGCGACCAACCACAACACCCGGCATCCGCTGGTCACCGCCACCATGGCCACGACCCTGCACCGCATGTCGGGCGGGCGGTACGCCTTCGGGCTGGGCCGCGGCATCCCCATACTGTTCGACATCATGGGCCTGCCCCACGTCACGTCGGCGCAGCTCGAGGACGCGGTGGGGATCTACCGCACCCTGTGGCGGGGCGGGTCGGTGGCGGGGCACGACGGCCCGGCGGGGAGCTATCCCTATCTCGTGCAGGACCCCTTGTTCGACGAGGACATCCCGGTGCTGCTCATGGCCATGGGCGACAACTCGCTCCGGCTCGCCGGACGGATCGCCGACGGCGTGGTCCTGCACACCTTCATGTCCGACACCGCCGTCGCCAGATCCGTCCGGCTGGTCCGCGAGGCCGCCGAACGGGCCGGCCGCGACCCGGCGCAGGTGCGGATCTGGTCGGTGATGGCCACCATCGAGGACTCGCTCGACGAGACCGCGCGGCTGCGCAAACTCGTCGGCCGCCTGGCCACCTACCTCACCGGGTACGGCGATGTGCTGGTCCGGGTGAACGGCTGGGACCCGGCGGGCCTCGAGCGGTTCCGCGCCGACGAGCGCCTGTCCGCCCACTCCGGTGCGCTCGACGCGACCGACGACCTCGACATCCTGCGTCACGCCCGCGACGTGCTCCCGGACGAGTGGCTCGCCTGCGCCGCGGTC
>NZ_JAALEE010000454.1:0-1286 GCF_014145265.1 Dietzia sp. CW19
TCAGGCTCACCCCCGCGATCATCGGCGACCTCTGGCGCGCGGCCCGGCGTGGGGAGCCCCGGTACGTCCCGCTGGTCGGGAAGCCGGGGGAGGCCGGTGCCATGACGAGCCCGGACGCCGACCCCGCGGTCGACCGCCTGGCGGCGGACTCCGGACTGAAGCGCGGCGACTTCCCCGAGTACGTCGCAGCCCGGATCCTGGTGCGGATCGGCTTCTATTCTCCGATCCGGCACGCGAGACGGATCGCGTGCCCCGTCCTGGTGCAGATCGCCACCCGGGACGCCATCACTCCCGCGGCGACCGCGCGCCGGGCCGCTCAGCGGATGCCGCGTGGCAGGTATCTGGAGTACCCGTGCGAGCACTTCGACCCCTACGTCGACCCGTACTTCGAGCAGATCGTGGCCGACCAACTCGAGTTCTGCCTCTCGCTGGCGGGTCCGGGCGCCTGATCGTCCGGCCAGCTGAGGGCCCGACTATGTGAAAGCCCGGCTACGTGAGAGCCCGAGGCGGCTCCGGTCCACGCCCTGGGAAGTCCGCTCGCGCCCGCCCGCCTAGACTGGGCGGCATGTCGTACCAGCCGCTCATCGCGCCGTCGATCCTGTCCGCCGACTTCGCCCGCCTGGACCGGGAGATCGAGCGGATCCCCGCCGCGGACTGGATCCACGTCGACGTGATGGACGGCCACTTCGTCCCCAACCTGTCCTTCGGCGCCCCGGTCGCGAAGGCGGTCGGCGAGGTCACCGACAAGCCGATGGACTGCCACCTGATGATCGAGGACCCGGCACGGTGGGTGGGCGACTACGTCGACGCGGGTGCGGCCAGCATCACCTTCCACGTCGAGGCCACCGACGATCCGAGGGCCGTCGCGGACCTGCTGCACTCGCGCGGCTGCCGGGCCGGCATCTCCCTCAAGCCGGGCACGGCCGTGGAGCCGTACCTCGATCTGCTCGAGCACGTCGACCTGGTCCTGGTGATGAGCGTCGAGCCCGGGTTCGGGGGCCAGTCGTTCATGCCGGAGGTGCTCGACAAGGTCCGCACGCTGCGCGCGGAGATCGACCGGCGCGGGCTCGACGTGCTGATCCAGATCGACGGCGGCATCGACTCGCGCACCATCGGGGACGCCGCCTCCGCGGGCTGCGACGTCTTCGTCGCCGGATCCGCCGTCTACGGCGCGCCCGACCCCGACGCCATGATCGAGACCCTGCGCGCGGGGGCGGCGGACGCACGGGCGTGACGATGTCGGATGGGCCGGACGACGGTCGACGGCGCCGTGAGCGCGAGTCCCT
>NZ_JAALEE010000455.1:0-1210 GCF_014145265.1 Dietzia sp. CW19
CGCGCCGTGGCCGCCGGGCACGAGGTGGTGGGGGTGCACCTGGCCCTCAGCGCGGACCCGGCGACCCTGCGGACGGGCTCCCGCGGTTGCTGTTCGCGCGAGGACGCCGGTGACGCCCGCCGGGTGGCCGATCTGTTGGGCATCCCGTTCTACGTCTGGGACTTCGCCGAACGGTTCAGGGCGGAGGTGATCGACGACTTCGTCGAGTCCTACTCCCGCGGTGAGACCCCCAATCCGTGTCTGCGCTGCAACGAGCGGATCAAGTTCGAGGCCCTCCTCGACCGGGGGATGGCACTCGGGTTCGACGCGGTGGCCACCGGTCACTACGCCCGGCTGTCCTTCGAGGAGACCGGCGCCGGGCACCGACGTCCAGTCCTCCGCCGGGCGGTCGATCCCGACAAGGACCAGTCCTACGTCCTCGGCGTGCTCACCCCGCAGCAGCTCGCGCACTCGATGTTCCCGCTGGGGGACTCCCACAAGTCCGAGGTCCGTGCCGAGGCCGAGGCGTCCGGCCTGCCCGTCGCGACCAAACCGGACAGCCACGACATCTGCTTCATCCCCTCCGGGGACACCCGTGCGTTCCTCGGCGCGCGGATCGGTCTGCGTCCCGGGGCGGTGGTCGACGCCGACACCGGTGACGAACTCGGTCGGCACGAGGGCGTGTACGGGTTCACGGTCGGCCAGCGCAAGGGACTGGGCCTGCCGGGTCCGGCGGCCGACGGTCGCCCCAGATACGTCACGTCCATCGACGCCGGCACCGGCACCGTGACCGTCGGGGGATCGGATCACCTGCTGTCCCGGGGGATGACCGCGACCTCGCCCTACTGGCTGGTGGACGACGCCCTCCGCGAGACCGAGTGTCTCGTGCAGATCCGCGCCCACGGTGAGGCGACACCAGGGCACGTGAGACGGGTGGGGGACGGGCCGGACGCCAGGTTGGAGATCTCCCTCGACGAGCCCGTGCGCGGCGTCGCACCCGGCCAGGCGGCCGTGCTCTACCGGCCCGAGCCCGGAGGCGACCGCGTCCTGGGAAGTGGCACGATCACCGCGTCCGTCCCGGTCGCGGGCACCCCGTGACCGCCGTCGAACCGGGTCACACCGGCCCCGGACCGATGCGGGGTGTCGACCCTCGGGAGGCCGCGCGGGTCGTGCTGGGTGAATGCCACGGGATGCCGTTCCTGCCCGAACTGTCGGACCGGGGCCTCGGAGA
>NZ_JAALEE010000456.1:0-1695 GCF_014145265.1 Dietzia sp. CW19
CGAGCTGCGGGCCGTGGAGGAGGCGCTCGCCGGGCTCAGGGCGGGTCGCGCGCCCACCCTGCCGTGGCGAGCGGTTTAGGGACCGACGGCCTCGTCGTCGTACCGTGTCCTGGTGACAGGCATCGATCCGGACGACCTCGAGACCCTCCAGCGCGTCCTCGACCAGGCGGCGGCGCTCGGGGAGGACCACCCCGATTCCATCCGGGTACAGCGCTCGGTCGGCCACATGTTCAAGCTGCTCAAGAAGTCCCGCCGGAACGAGGTCCGACGCGCCCGGCAGGAGGCGGACAAGGCGGTCATCGAGGCCACCGCGACCGGGTCGCCCTCTCGGATCGACGACGAGACGGCCGGGATCCGACTGGTGTCGAACACCCCGGGGGCCGTGGCCGGACACCTGCAGCGTGCGGTGGCGTGTTACGTGTGCAAGCAGTTGTACACCCAGGTCGACGCCTTCTACCACCAGCTGTGCCCCGAGTGCGCTGCGGCCAACCGCGCCAGGCGGGACCCGGACATGGACCTGACCGGTCGGCGGGCCCTGCTCACCGGTGGCCGCGCCAAGATCGGGATGTACATCGCGCTCATGCTGCTGCGGGCGGGGGCCGACGTGACCATCACGACCCGTTTCCCCCGCGACGCCGTCCGCCGGTTCGCCTCGATGCCCGACCACGCGGACTGGGCCCACAGGGTCCACGTGATCGGCGTGGACCTGCGCGATCCCGCCCAGGTCGTGGCACTGGCCGACGAGGTCGCCGCCGCCGGACCGCTCGACATCCTCATCAACAACGCCGCCCAGACGGTGCGCCGCTCCCCCGGGTCGTACTCCGGACTCGTGGACGGGGAGTCCGCGCCCCTCACCGGGCGGGCCGCCGACATCCCCATGATCACCATGGGCCGCACCTCCGAGCTGCACCCGGCCGCGCTGATGGGCGGCGAGTCCGCACTCATCGGCTCCGACGAGGCCGAGCGCGAGGCCGGACACATCGCCGAACAGGCGCTCCTGGCCGGGTCGGCGTCCCTGGACCGCGTGGACGCCGGCACCGCCATCGATGCCGGCGGGCTGCTGCCGGACGTGGTGGACCACAACAGCTGGGTGGCCACGGTCGAGCAGGTGGAGCCCATGGAGATGCTCGAGGTGCAGCTGTGCAACTCGGTCGCCCCGTTCATCCTGGTCTCCCGACTGCGGCCCGCGCTCGCCGCGTCGAAGGCCCGGCGCAAGTACGTCGTCAACGTCTCCGCCATGGAGGGGCAGTTCTCCCGGCGCTACAAGGGCGCGGGGCACCCGCACACCAACATGGCCAAGGCGGGCCTGAACATGCTCACCCGCACCTCCGCCGAGGAGATGTTCACCGAACACGGCATCCTCATGACCGCGGTCGACACGGGCTGGATCACGGACGAGCGTCCGCACACGACCAAGGTCCGGCTGCACGAGGAGGGCTTCCACGCGCCCCTGGACCTCGTCGACGGCGCGGCCCGCGTGGTGGACCCGATCGTCCGCGGCGAGGCCGGAGTGGACCTCTACGGCTGCTTCCTCAAGGACTTCGAGCCGAGCCCGTGGTGAGCGTCGACGCCGCCCGGCGGATCCTGGCCGACGAGCTGCTGCCCGCGATCCGTGCCGCGGTGGCCGATCTCGGCGGCGACGGGCCCGACACGCTCGTGCACCACCGGCCCACCGCCGAGGGTTCCGAGTGGCCC
>NZ_JAALEE010000457.1:0-1765 GCF_014145265.1 Dietzia sp. CW19
AGAACTCGCCGGGCGAGACTCGGGTGCCCTCGATCTCGGCGAGGATGGCGTCGGCGTCGGCGTGGGCCTCGACCAGGCGGCCGGCCGACACATCGTGGGCGCACATCGCGGTGAGCTCGGACCAGCGGGCGCGGGTGTCCCCGTGTCCGGGGAGGGGCAGGTCGGCGCGCCCCTCTTGGACCCACTCGCGGGCGAGGTCGGCTCTGCGGGGGCGATCGGGTGATGTCATGGGGTGACCCCGCTCCTGGTGTGGTCCAGCTCGGCGTGGTCCGACTCGGCGTGATCCAGCCCTGCGTGGTCCAGCTCGGTCAGGGCCAGGTGGCCGGAGAACCCACCGGGGGTCCGGGAGTGCCGCCGGGCGGAGGTGGTCACCGGCGTCGCGGTGGACCAGGCGATCGCCAGACCCGCCTCCTCGGCGCGGTGCACCAGGCGCACGTCCTCGTGGACCGGCAGGGGCTCGAACCCGCCCAGGTCGCGGTACGCACGGGCCGAGATGCCGATGTTGGCGCCGTGGATGTGCCGGTGGTCGGAACCGGCCCGGTAGCCCTCGAGGTAGCGCACCCGGGTGTCCGGGTTCCACTCGGACCAGTCGGTCACCTCGACCAGACCGGCTACCACGTCGGCGCCGTCGAGTGCCCGGGCCAGCTGGTCGGCCAGCCAGGTGGGGGGCACGCGCGAGTCGGCGTCGGTGGTGGCGTACCAGCGCTGCCCGGACCGTTGCGGCGAGGCGGGTCGCGGGAGGGAGTCGAACCCGACGGCCCGCGCGGCGCCGACGTTGCGCGCGTCGCACCGCACGATCCGGACCCGGCCGCGAGCGATCGTCTCGGAGGCGTCGGTGCAGGAATCGAGGACCACGGTCACCGTCACCGGCACGGGGGTGACCGCGGCGCACGCCTCGAGAGAGTCCAGGCACCCGGGGAGCAGCTCCTGCTCGTCGTGGACCGGGATCACCACGTCGATTCCCACGAAGCGCATCGGGTTCCCTTCAGGTCGCACGGGCGGTGCCGGTGGCGGGGATGGCGTGGGCCGGCCGACGGGCTCTGCTGGCCGGAGTGCTCTGCCGGCCGGAGGGCGCTGCCGTCAGAGGTTGCCGAAGAAGTCCGCCCAGTAGAAGTCCCAGAACGCCCAGAGGATGATCGCGGCCATGGCCAGGAACCACACGACCACGGGGACCAGGTGCCACCGCTGGAGCGCCCGCACCCAGCCGGCGCCGGTGAGCTTGGCCAGGACGTGCAGCAGCGTGTACCAGAACATGGGGATGGTCACGGCCCACACGACCATGCACCAGGGGCAGAGCACCTGGATGGAGAAGATGGACTGGTACGCCAGCCAGTGCACCATCCCCGCGGCGAACGTCAGGCCCAGCAGCGCGCCCACCCAGTACCAGCGCGGGAAGCGCACGCCCGAGGCGGCGGCCACGCCGATCGCGATGAGCACGGCGTAGCCCACCAGCCCGATGAAGGGATTGGGGAAGCCGAAGACCGAGCCCTGCTCGGAGTTGATGACGCTCTTGCAGCTCATCAGGATGGAGAAGTTGCAGGCCGGCATGTAGTCCGGGTTCTCCAGGAGCCGGATCTTGTCCAGGCTGAGCTGGAACGACGCCACCAGGGCGATGACCGACCCGATGGTCAGCAACACGCCCATCCACCGGTCGGTGAACACCCGCGAGACGACGCCGGAGTGGGCGTCGGCGCCGGTGCCCGCGGCGGGGGCGATCGTCACGGGCTCGGCGGGGGCGCCCGTGGGGTCGACGTCCGGGGCGTCT
>NZ_JAALEE010000458.1:0-2594 GCF_014145265.1 Dietzia sp. CW19
CCGCAGCAGCGAGCGCACCTCACGGACCTGGTCGGAGGTGGCCACGGTGACCACGGTGCCGACGGCACCCGCGCGTGCGGTCCGGCCCGAGCGGTGCACGTACGCCTTGTGCTCGGCGGGCGGATCGGCGTGGACGACCAGCCCCACGTCGTCGACGTGGATGCCGCGCGCGGCGATGTCGGTGGCCACGAGCACGCTCGCCTGGCCGGAGGAGAACGCGTCGAGGTTGCGCACGCGTGCGTTCTGCGACAGGTTGCCGTGCAGGTCCACGCTGGTCACGCCGCGCCCGGAGAGCTGCTTGGCCAGGCGCTTGGCGCCGTGCTTGGTACGGGTGAACATGACGGTCCGCTCGTTCACGCCGGCGAGGTCCGCCAGTGCGCGGACGCGGTCGTCCGGGTCCACGTGGAAGACGTGGTGCGCGGTCGCGCCGGGGGTGGCGGAGCCGTCGTCGACCTCGTGCACGACCGGGTTGTCGAGGAACTTGCGGACCAGCTTGTCCACACCCTGGTCCAGCGTCGCGGAGAACAGCAGGCGCTGGGCACCCTGAGGCGTGGCCGCCAGGATCCGGGTGACTCCCGGGAGGAAGCCGAGGTCGGCCATGTGGTCGGCCTCGTCGAGGACGCTGACCTCGATCGAGTCCATGCGGCAGTGCTTCTGGCCCATGAGGTCCTCGAGCCGGCCCGGGCAGGCCACCACGATGTCGACGCCCTGGTCGAGCGCGCTGACCTGGCGACCCTGTGAGACGCCGCCGAAGATCACGGTGGTCTTGAGGCCCATCGCCTTGGCCAGCGGCGCGAGGGTCTCGTCGATCTGACGGGCGAGCTCGCGGGTGGGGGCCAGGATGAGCCCGCGGGGGGAGTTGCGCTTACGTCGGCCGCCGGCGGGCGCGGAGGCGGCCAGGCGGGTGACCAGCGGGAGGCAGAACGCGTAGGTCTTGCCGGAGCCGGTGCGGCCGCGGCCCAGGACGTCGCGTCCGGACATCGCGTCGGGCAGCGTCGCCGACTGGATGGGGGTGGGGGTGACGATGTCGACGCCCGTGAGGACGTCGAGCAGGGATGAAGGAACGCCGAGATCGGCGAAGGAACGTGACAAGGGAGGAATCTCCGTACATAGATGGGGCGTCTTGCCCGGCGCGCTCCTGGGGTGCCACGTCGCTCGGAGGCGACGCGCCCGGTGCGCGACCACGGGAGGTCGACATCCGATTCGGCCCGAGGCAAGAGTGGTGCGGGCCGACTCGCCCACCCTACGCCCCGGCGGGCCCTCGGCCACTGTTCCCGGCCCGAGTGTGACGAGGTCGTCACTTCCTGGCGCGCAGATGGCACGATGTTGACCGTGCGACTCGACCTGTCCCTGCTGCGGCGCCCGGAACTGGGCTCGGTGCTGCTCGGGCGGGAGACCGAGTCGCCGCGCCTGAGAACCCTGCGCGTCCGGGTCCTGCTCGTACTGACGCTGCTGGGCTCCAACCTCGTCGGCGTGGCCGTCGCCGCTGTGCTGATCCTCTTCGTCCTCCCGGGTCCCACCCTCCCCTCCCGTGAGTTCATGGTCCCCACCGCGATCGTCGTCCCGGTGTATGTGGCGCTGGCGACGATCGTGGGGACGATCTGGGTGCGTGGAGCGGTCCACCGGCGTGTCGGGTGGTTCCTCGACGGCCGCGAACCCACGGACCGCGAGCGGGTGTGGACCCTCCGGTTGCCCGGCCGGATGACGCTGATCCAGGCGTTCCTGTGGCTGCTCGGCGCGGCCGTGGTCACGCCCGCCTTCGGGGTGATCGACCCCGAGGCGATCCCGTCGGTCGGGTTCACGATCGTCTTCTCCGGGATGGTCGTCTGCGGTGTGGCGTTCCTCTTCGCGGACTTCGGACTGCGTCCCGTCGCCGCGGTCGCCCTGGCCGACGGTCCGGTCCCCCGCGGCCGGTTCCTGGGTGCCATGACGCGGCTCCGCGTGGCCTGGGCGGTCGGCAGCGGGGTGCCGATCGCGGGACTGATCATCGTGGCGATCTACACGTTGGCGGGCCGGGCCCTGTCGCTGGAACGCCTCGCCGTCATCGTGATCGTGCTCGGCGCCACCTCGCTCCTCGCCGGATTCCTGCTCGTCTCGCTGGGCACGGGGTCGGTCCTCGGCCCGCTACGCAGTCTCCGCTGGGCCATGGAGGACGTCACGGACGGCACGCTCTCCCGGCGGGTGGTGGTCTACGACGGCACGGAACTCGGCGAGCTCCAGCGCGGGTTCAACCGGATGGCGGCCGGGCTCCAGGAACGCGAACGGCTCCGGGATCTGTTCGGCCGCCACGTGGGTCGCGACGTCGCGGAGGCGGCCGAGGAGCGGGACCCCGAACTGGGCGGCAGCGCCTCCCAGGTCGGCGTCGTCTTCGTCGACATCATCGGGTCCACGGAGATGGCGGTGCGGTCCGAGGCGTCGGAGGTCGTCGACGTCCTCAACCGGTTCTTCCGGGTGGTCGTGGAGACGGTCGAGGAGTATGACGGCATCGTGGACAGCTTCCTCGGCGACGCCGCGCTCGTGGTGTTCGGCGCGCCCCGGCCGATGGACGACCCGGCCTCCGCGGCCCTGGCCTGCGCCCGGGTGCTCGGTGAGCG
>NZ_JAALEE010000459.1:0-591 GCF_014145265.1 Dietzia sp. CW19
CACCCGGGGGCGTGGGCCGTCCGGCCCGCCGGCGACCAGGACGACCACCCGCGCGTCCGCCCCCCGGTCCGTCGCCCGGTCCGCTCCTTCTCCCGCCGCAGTGCCCATGGCGGCAACACTACGACGACGCACGTAGGATCGCGATCGTGACCGTCCCAGCTGTGCCCGACCGGACCGACAATGGCTACCACAGCCCGATCCTGACCCGTCCCGGCGCCGTGGACACCCCGGGTCCCGGCCCGGACGCCGGGGTCCCGTTCCACTACGGCGACCCCTTCGGTGAGCAGCGCACGGCCACCACCTCCGTGGTGGTCGTCGACCGCTCCCACCGCGACGTGCTGACCATCGGCGGTGGCGAGCGGCTGAGCTGGCTCGAGGGCTTCGTCTCCCAGCACGTGTCCGAACTGGAGGACCGCTCCGGTGGCGAGACGCTGATCCTGGACGCCAACGGTCGGGTGGAGCACCACGTGGTGCTCTCCGACGTCGACGGGACACTCGTCATGGACACCGAGCCCGGCCGGGGCGCGGCCCTGCTCACGTTCCTGACCCGGATGGTCTTCTGGGCAGACGCCACTCCGGAGGCCGCCGACC
>NZ_JAALEE010000459.1:661-4776 GCF_014145265.1 Dietzia sp. CW19
GGCTCCCCGGTGCCCTCACCGCTCCGGACGGGACCATGGTGGAGCTCCCCGTCGGCGACTACGCGAGCGTCCCTCTGCCGGGGGGCGGGATCGCACGTCGGATGCCGTGGCCGTTGGCGGGCTCGGTCGATCTCCTCGTCCCCCGGGCCGGGCTGACCGGATGGTTCGACGCGGCGGTCCGGGCCGGCGCCCGTCCGGCGGGCTCGTGGGCGTTCGAGGCCCTCCGCGCGGTGGAGACGGACCCGCTCCGGGCGCGACTCGGCGTGGACACCGACGAGAAGACCATCCCCCACGAGATCCCCACGTGGATCGGCGAGGTGGCGCAGCGCGGCGCGGTCCACCTGGACAAGGGGTGCTACCGTGGCCAGGAGACGGTCTCCCGCGTCCACAACCTCGGCAAGTCCCCCCGGGTCCTCGTGCGTCTGCACCTGGACGGCTCCGGCGGCGACCAGTCGCTCTCCCCCGGCGCCGAGGTCCTCGCCGGTGGCCGCACCGTGGGGCGCGTGGGGACCGTCGTCCAGCACCACGAGTACGGCCCGGTGGCGCTCGCCCTGCTCAAGCGGTCGGTGCCGTCCGACACCGTTCTCGAGGTGGACGGGGTCTCCGCCGCCATCGATCCCGACTCCGTCCCGCACGACTCCGGCCCGCAGGCCGGACGTGAGGCGATCCGCAGGCTGCGCGGCCAGGCGTAGGAGCCCGAGGTGGCCCCCACGACACCCGGGCGGACATTCCGCGCCGGGCACGCTATCCTGTGGACAGGCAGATACTCACATTGATGGGCACCCCCGAGGTGGCCCAGCACCGTTTCCGAGGGGGTCAGGTCAATGGGCCGAGGCCGCGCGAAGGCGAAGCAGACCAAGGTCGCTCGCGAACTCAAGTACAACACTCCGCAGACGGACCTAGAACGTCTCCAGGCGGAGTTGGCCGGTGGTGGCGCGCCCACCACACGCCTCAGCACCGATCGGCCCGGTGCCGAGGAGGACGACGACCCGTACGGGTCGTGGTCCGACGGCGACAGCAGGTTCTGACCGCACTCCCCGACCGCCGCCTACACGTGGGCCGGGCATCCAGCGAGGATGCCCGGCCCACGTTCGTGTGGCGGGGTGCGCCGCCCGGCTAGAAGCGGGCGTGTGATCCCTCGAGGACGACGCGCGGTCCGTCCGCGGCGACCTCCCCGGCCTTGTCCACGTGTCCGATCACCCAGTTGTCCACGTGCCGGGCGGTGAGCACCGCCTGCGCGCGGTCCACGTCCTCGGCCGGGAGCACGGCGATCATCCCGACCCCCATGTTGAACGTCCGCTCCATCTCGGCCTGCTCGACACGGCCGTGGTGGGCGATCGTGCCGAACACGGCGGGCACGGGCCAGCGGCCACGGTCGAGACGCGCGACCAGTCCGCGCGGCATGACCCGCGCGAGATTCTCCGCCAGGCCTCCACCGGTGACGTGGCTGAACACCCGGACGTCGGTCTCGGCGATGAGGCTCAGGCAGTCCAGGGCGTAGATGCGGGTGGGCTCGAGGAGTTCCTCACCCAGGGTGCGACCGAACTCCTCTACGTGCCCCTCCAGCGGGAGGCGGGCGAGTTCCAGCAGTACGTGCCGGGCCAGCGAGTACCCGTTGGAATGCAGGCCCGAGGACGCCATCCCCACGATCACGTCGCCGGGGCGGACGTTCTCCGCCTTGAGGACCTCGTCGGACTCGACGATCCCGACCCCGGTGCCCGAGATGTCGTACTCGCCGGGGGCCATCAGTCCCGGGTGCTCGGCGGTCTCGCCGCCCAGCAGCGCGCAACCGGCCCGGACGCAGCCCTCGGCGATCCCCTCGACGATGTCGGCCACGTGTTCCGGCACGACCTTGCCGATCGCGATGTAGTCCTGGAGGAACAGCGGCTCGGCCCCGCACACCACCAGGTCGTCCACCACCATGGCCACGAGGTCGATGCCCACCGTGTTGTGGACGTCCATGGCCTGCGCCACCGCGATCTTGGTCCCGACGCCGTCCGTCGACGAGGCCAGGAGCGGTTGACGGTAGGAGTTCTTCAGGGAGAACAGCCCGGCGAAGCCCCCGAGGCCACCCATCACCTCCGGCCGGGTCGCGCGCTTGGCGTGGGGCGCGAACAGCTCGACGGCGCGCTCGCCGGCGTCGATGTCGACTCCGGCGGCGGCGTACGAGGCGCCGCTCGCGGGGTGGGGGTTCTCGGTCATCTTCGGTTCTCCTCATCGGCGCCCGTGGTCGGGCGCCCGGTCAGGGTCGGCGGACGGCGTCCGCGTTGTCGTGCAGGACCAGGTGCCGATCGGGTATCTCACCGTCGACCTGGGCGGCCAGTGCCAGGACGGCCGCGCTCATCGGCGAGTCGTCCGGGAGCGGGATGGGGTAGTGGCCGTCGAAGCACGCGGCGCACAACTCGTCCCGCGGCTGCCCGGTGGCCGAGATCATCCCGTCCACCGAGATGTACCCGAGGGTGTCCGCCCCGATCGCCCTGCGGACGCCCTCGAGCATCCCGTCGGTGGCGTCGACCCCGTTGGCGATCAGTTCGGCGGGGCTGGCGAAGTCGATGCCGTAGAAGCACGGCCAGCGGACCGGCGGGGAGGCGATACGGACGTGGACCTCGAGGGCGCCGGCCTCCCGCAGCATCCGGATCAGGGCCCGTTGGGTGTTGCCGCGGACGATCGAGTCGTCCACCACCACCAGCTTCTTCCCCTGGATGACCTCGCGCAGCGGGTTGAGCTTGAGCCGGATGCCGAGCTGCCGGATCGTCTGGCTGGGCTGGATGAACGTACGGCCGACGTAGGCGTTCTTGGTCAACCCCTGGGCGAAGGGGATCCCGGACCCCTGGGCGTAGCCCACGGCGGCCGGTGTCCCCGATTCCGGCACCGGGATCACCAGGTCCCCCTCGACGGGGTGCTCGACCGCCAGTTTGCGGCCGATCTCCACGCGGGCGGAGTTGACCAGCCGCTGGTTGATCACCGAGTCGGGACGCGCCAGGTACACGTACTCGAAGACGCACGCCTTGGGGGTGGGCTCGGAGAGCTTGCGCGACCGGACGCCGTCGGCGTCGATGGCGATCAGCTCACCGGGCTCGATGTCGCGGACGAACGACGCCCCGACGATGTCCAGGGCCGACGTCTCGGACGAGACCACCCAGCCCCTCTCGAGCCGTCCGAGCGCGAGCGGGCGCACCCCGTGCGGATCCCTGGCGGCGTACAGCGTGTTCTCGTCGGAGAACGTCAGGCAGTAGGCGCCGCGCAGGCGCGGCAGCAGGCGGGCCGCCGCCTCCTCGAGGCCCCCGTCACCCGCCTCGTGGGCGAGGAGGGTGGAGACGATGTCCGAGTCCGAGTGGGTGCTGTTCTCGGTGTAACCCCGGATGCCGATCGTGGTGGCGTAGCGCTTGAGTTCCTGCGTGTTGACCAGGTTGCCGTTGTGCCCCAGCACCACGGACCCCCCGCCGGTGGTGGGCCTGAACATGGGCTGCGCGTTGTCCCAGGACGCGGCGCCGGTCGTGGAGTACCGGCAGTGGCCGATCGCCACGTGTCCGCTCATCGACTCGAGGGTCTTCTCGTCGAAGACCTGGCTCACCAGTCCGAGATCCTTGTAGACGAGCACCTGCTCGCCGTCCGCGACGGCGATGCCGGCGGCCTCCTGGCCGCGGTGCTGCAGCGCGTACAGGCCGTAGTAGGTGAGCTTGGCGACGTCCTCGCCGGGAGCCCAGACACCGAAGACACCGCACTCCTCGACCGGACCGATGCGCTCGGTGTCGATCGGCAGGCCGGTCGGGCCGGGAACGGACGGGTCGGGCAGACCCAGACCGACGGCGGCGCGGCCACTGGTGCGGCGGAGTGATCCGGACGGGGCCGGACGTGACGACGTGCTCTCCACCTGGTGGTGCTCCCTCATGTTTCGGGGCGGTCCGCCCGGACGGACCCCGGCGGTGCTGTTCGAGTGTACGTTCCCCGACCCCCGTGACCCCAGTCCCGTGTCCCCGTCCCGCGGGTGGGGCCCCTTCTCATGCGCAGGTCGTCCGGACCCGCCCGGGTCGCCGAACGCTCAGCCGGGACGCACCACCGGCAGCCCCGCCGCGACCTCGTCGGCCCGGGTCCCCGACGCCCGGACCCGCCCC
>NZ_JAALEE010000460.1:0-1585 GCF_014145265.1 Dietzia sp. CW19
CTGCCGCCCCCGCCGACCCCGAGACCACGGTCGAGGAGCCCGGCAGCCCGGGGGACCGGGACGCCACGCCGTCCGATCGGTCGACCCGGGCGTGGTCGGCGGTCGACGGTGACGGGCGTCGGAGCGGGTCGCGGCGACGCGAGGACAAGGAACCCGGGTGGCGTGCCCCGTGGGAACGTGACGACTGACCTCCCGGTCGGTGTCGTGCGAGAAGAGGACTGATGACAACCCCTGACCACATCCCCGCGGCCGACGCCCGGTCGAGGTCCACCGACCGCGTGTTCGACGCCGAACGCGCCGAGGCCGCGGTCCGGGAACTCCTGATCGCCGTGGGTGAGGACCCGGAGCGCGAGGGACTCCTGGACACCCCTGCCCGCGTCGCCCGCGCCTACCGGGAGGTGTTCGCGGGGCTGTACACCGACCCCGCGGACGTGTTGTCCAAGACCTTCGACGAGGATCACCGCGAACTGGTGCTGGTGCGCGACATCCCCATCTACTCGACCTGCGAGCACCACCTGGTGCCGTTCCACGGGGTGGCCCACATCGGATACATCCCGGGGCGATCCGGTGCCGTGACCGGGCTGAGCAAGCTCGCGCGACTCGTGGACCTCTACGCCAAGCGCCCTCAGGTCCAGGAACGCCTGACCGGCCAGGTCGCCGACGCCCTGGTGGACAGGCTCCAGCCCACCGGCGTCCTCGTGGTGATCGAGTGCGAACACCTGTGCATGAGCATGCGGGGGATCCGCAAAGCCGGTTCCGTGACCACCACCTCCGCGGTCCGGGGCAGCATGCGGTCCAACGCCTCCACCAGGGCGGAGGCCCTCGGCCTCCTCCGGGGTACGTGAGCCACCCGGCCGCCCCGCCGCGCCCGTCCGTACTGCCGCGCCCGGGCCGCTGCGCGGTGATGGGCATCGTCAACGTCACGGAGGACTCCTTCTCCGACGGTGGGCGGCACCTCGCCCCCGAGGCGGCCCTCGCCCATGCGCGTCGCCTGGTCTCCGAGGGCGCCGACCTCCTCGACGTCGGCGGGGAGTCCACGAGGCCGGGTGCGATCCGGGTCGATCGGACCGACGAGGCGGCCCGGGTGATCCCGCTGGTCCGCGCACTCGTGGAGGAGGAGGTCACGGTCTCGGTCGACACCATGCGCGCCTCCGTCGCGGCGGAGGCCCTGGACTCGGGAGCGGCGCTGATCAACGACGTCTCCGGAGGCCTCGCCGACCCCGGCATGCTGGAGGTCGTCGCCGACCACGGCTGCCCCGTGGTGCTCATGCACTGGGTGTCTCCCGACCAGTACCGGGCGGGCGCCGGCGGGCGTGCCGACTACGGCGGGGACGTGGTGACCTCCGTCCGTGACCACCTCGCCCGCCGCGCCGACGCGGCGGTGTCCGCAGGCGTCGACGCGGGCTCGATCGTGGTGGACCCCGGGTTGGGCTTCGCCAAGGACGCCGCCGACAACTGGGCGCTGCTCCACCGACTCGACGTCCTCATCGACCTGGGCTTCCCGGTGTTGGTGGCCGCCTCCCGCAAGCGCTTCCTCGGGTCGCTCCTCGCCGACACCGCCGGTGTGCCCCGGGCGGTGGCCGAC
>NZ_JAALEE010000043.1:0-6104 GCF_014145265.1 Dietzia sp. CW19
CAAGACCTTCCCCCGGGTCCGGCGGGTATCCCGGGCGGTGCCCGTCGTCCCGGCGCACGCCCCGCCCGGCCACCGGATTCGGACCCGGGCCGCCGACTACGGGATGATGACCGGGTGAACCAGAGCGAGAGCCCCCGACCGGCGGACGGCGACACCCCGGACGGCGACACCCGGGGCGGTGCGACCCCCGACCACGACCCGCGTCTGTTCCCCAGGGTCACGGCCTACCGGTTCCGGCGCGGCACCCTGCGTCCGGGGCAGCAGCGGAACTGGGAGGAACACTGGCCGACCTACGGCCGCAACGTGGCGGACGACCTCGTCGACCCGCAGGCCCTGTTCGGTCGCGTCGCGCCTCTGATCGTGGAGATCGGCTCCGGGACCGGGACGTCGACCGCGGCGATGGCGGCCGACGAGCCCGACGTGGACGTGATCGCGGTGGAGGTCTACCAGCCGGGTCTGGCCCAGCTCCTGGGGATGATCCTGCGCGAGGGGCTCGAGAACGTCCGGATGATCCGCGGCGACGGGGTGGACGTGCTGACCAACATGATCGCGCCGTCGAGCCTGACCGGCGTGCGCGTGTTCTTCCCGGATCCGTGGCCCAAGGCCCGCCACCACAAGCGGCGGCTCCTGCAGTCGGGCACGTTCGAACTGATCTCCTCGCGCCTCCGTCCCGGCGGTGTGCTCCACGTGGCCACCGACCACGCGGACTATGCCGACTGGATCGCCGAGACCGGCGACGCGGAACCCTCACTCGAGCGGCTCGACGCCACGACCGGGGCCGGACACGTACCGTTCAGTCTGAAAAGACCCGTGACGAAGTTCGAGGGCAAGGGTCTGCAGGAGGAGCGAGTGATCAACGAGTTCCTCTGGCGTCGTAGAGACTGACAACCCCGTATCTACAAGAAGACCGAGGCAGCAGACGATGACCCCACCTGACGGACCGGACGCCCACGACCTCTCCGACGTGGTGCCGCCCGACGCCCCGGGCCTGGTGCTGCTCGTCTGGGACGCCCCCAACGTGGACATGGGCCTGGGCTCGATCCTCGGCGGCCGTCCCACGGCCGTGTACCGTCCCCGTTTCGACGCGCTCGGGCGGTGGCTGCTCGGGTACGCGGCCGAGTTGTCGGTGACCACCAACGACACCCTCGAGGCCGAGGCGACCGTCTTCACCAACATCGTCCCGGGCACCTCGGACAACGTCCGCCCCTGGGTCGAGGCCCTGCGCAACGTCGGCTTCGCCGTCTTCGCCAAGCCCAAGACCAGCGAAGACTCCGATGTCGACGACGACATGCTCGAGCACATCGACCGGCGCGCCGAGTCCGGCAGGCTCGCCGGTGTCGTGGTGGCCTCCGCCGACGGCCAGGCGTTCCGCGAGCCGTTGGAGGAGCTCGCCGACGAGGTCCCCGTCACCGTCATCGGGTTCCGGGAGCACGCCACCTGGGCCGTCCAACACGACACGATCCGATTCCTCGACCTCGAGGACATCCCAGGCGTGTTCCGGGAGCCCCTGCCCCGGGTCAGCCTGGAGAACCTGCCCGACGAGGGTGCCTGGCTGCAGCCGCTCCGGCCGCTCACCGCCCTGCTCAACTCGCGTTAGGAGCGCGCAGCCGTGTTCAACTCACTCGGAGGGTTCGTCGCCCGCCGCCGCGTCCCCGTCCTGCTCTTCATGGTCCTGGTCATGGCCGCCCTCAGCGTCGCGGGCAGCATGTTCGGCAACGCCTTCGGTCAGGGGGGCTTCGAGGACCCGAAGAGCGGGTGGGCGACCGCCGAGCGGCTCGAGCAGGAGGCGTACGGCCGCGACGCGCTCGGCGACGTCGTCGTCACCTATCACGCCCCCGAGGGCACCACGGTCGACGATCCCGCGTTCCAGGACCCCGTCCGGGCCTCGCTCGACGCGATCCGCGACGAGTTCCCCGACGAGGTCACCGGCGTGACCAGCTTCGTCTACAACCAGTCCCCCGCCCTGGTCAACCGTGACGAGGGCATCGCGGTGGCCTCGATCCAGCTGGCGGGCGAGGAGGAGGAGATCCTCGAGAACTTCCGGGTGATCGAGAACCGGATCGACGTCGACGGCATCGAGACCGACGTCGCCGGCGTCCAGGCGGTCGCGGGAGCGCTGCAGGACGGCATGGACGCCGACCTCGTCCGGGCGGAGCTCATCGCGCTGCCCCTGGTGTTCGTCCTGCTCATCGTGGTGTTCGGCGGCGTGGTGGCCGCGTTCCTGCCGGTGGCCGTGGGCATCCTGACGATCCTCGGGTCGATCGGCGCCCTGCACCTGCTGTCGTTGGTGGTGCCGGTCAACTCGTTCGCCCAGAACGTGGTCACGCTGATCGGCCTGGGGCTGGCGATCGACTACGGCCTGTTCGTGGTGAGCCGGTTCCGGGAGGAGATGGCCGAGGGGTACCCACCGGTCGTCGCCGTACGCAGAGCCGTGGCCACTGCCGGCCGCACCGTGGTGTTCTCGGCCGTCATGGTGGGCGTGACCCTGTCCGGGCTGCTGATCTTCCCGCAGGACTTCCTCAAGTCGGTGGCCTATGGGGCGATCGCCGCCGTCATCCTGGCCGCGCTGCTGTCGGTGACGCTGCTCCCGGCGGTGCTGGTGATGTTGGGGCACCGCGTCGACATGCTCGGAATCAAGCGCCTGCAGCGGCACCGCACCCGCGAGCAGGTGGAGAACGGGCTGTTCGGCCGGGTCGCCGACTTCTCGATGAAGCACCCGGTGGCGGTGGCGGTGCCCGTCGTGGTGGTCCTCGTGGCGCTCATCATCCCGTTCTCCGGGGTCAAGTTCGGCGGCATCAACGAGACCTACCTCCCGCCGGACAACACCACGCGCGTGGCGCAGGAGCAGTACGACCAGAACTTCCCCGGCACCCGCACCGACCCGGTCAAGCTCGTCGTGATCGGGTCGGACGGCACCACGCTCTCGCAGATCCGCGCCGAGGCCAACAACGCGCCCGGGCTCACCGGTCCGTTCCAGTTCGCCCGGTCCGGACAGCAGGACGACCAGGGCCGCGACGTGGTGGTCCTGCAGTCCGGTCTGGTCGACCGCAACTCACCGGCCGAGACCGTCGAGTACCTGCAGCAGTTCCCGATCCCCGCCGGCACCGAGGTCCACGTGGGCGGGAACCCGGCCATGGAGTCCGACTCGGTCGACGCGCTGGTCGACGGACTCCCGTGGTTCGTGTTGTACGTGCTGGTCGCCACCACGATCCTGATGTTCCTGGCGTTCGGCTCGCTGGTGCTGCCCATCAAGGCGGCGATCATGAACCTGCTGGGCCTGGGCGCCACGCTCGGGATCCTCACGTGGATCTTCGTCGACGGGCACCTCGCCGACCTGCTCGGCTTCACACCGGGGCCGCTCACCTCGCCAGTGGTGGTGCTGCTGATGGCGATCATCTACGGGTTGTCCACGGACTACGAGGTGTTCCTGGTGTCCCGGATGGTCGAGGCGCGATCCCGGGGCGCCAGGACCGCCGAGGCCATCCGCAGCGGTGTGGCCAACACCGGTCGGATCATCACCTCGGCCGCGCTGATCCTCATCGTGGTGACCGGCGCGTTCGCGTTCTCGGACATCGTGATGATGAAGTACATCGCGTTCGGCATGATCGCCGCCCTGATCATCGACGCCACGGTGATCCGCATGTTGCTGGTGCCCGCGGTCATGCAGATGCTGGGCACCGACAACTGGTGGGCCCCCCGGTGGATGAAGCGGGTCCAGGAGCGGATCGGCCTGGGCGAGGCCGAGATCGGCGACGAGCCCGAACACCTGCAGGGCGGCCCTGCCCGGGTCGGGTCGGCGGGACCGGTCAGGGTCACGGAGACGGGCGTCCCTGACACCGCACCCGCCGGACCTGTCGCGGGGAGCCCCACTGACGGACCCTCCGTGACGCAGGCGCCGGGATCGGCGGTGGGGCTCCTCGAGCGCGAGCCCGAAGCGGAACCTGTGCGCGAGCCGGAACCTGTGCGCGAGTCGGAACCTGTGCGCCAACCCGCGCCCGAACCTGTGCGCGAGCCCGAACCCGACCTCCGGACCGCACCCCGGCCCGAGCACCGTCGTCGGGACGGGGGCGGCGGGGAGAAGATCCCCGCCGCGGAGCTGATCGCCCGGCTCCGGCAGGAGCGGGAGCGGGAGAGGGAACGGGATCGCGACGCGTGAGGCCCCGCCCGACCTCCGGAGTGTGAACCTGGGCCGAGGCCGGTCCGCGGGTTATGGTGGCGGGATGAAGGGGACCCGGGGCGCCGTCCTGCGCCGTCGTGTCCGGGTGGTCCTGGTCAACCCCTGGTTCAAGGCGTTGGCGACCCTGGCCGTCCTGGGCTTCGTCCTCTACTGGCTCCGCGGGCAGATGCCGTTCTTCGCCGAGGGGTTCTCGGCGGTCACCAGCCCGCACTGGGGTTGGGTCGCGGTGGCGCTGGTGTTCTCCTACCTCTCCATGTCCAGCTACGGCTCGGTGCAGAAGGTGCTGCTGCAGTCGGCGGGCGTCAGGGTGGGGTACTGGGCGAGCGTCGGTCTGGTCTTCTCCGCCAACGCGTTCTCGACCTGTATCCCCGGCGGGCAGGTCTTCGGAACCACCCTGACCTACCGGAAGACCCGCCAGTGGGGCGCGACCCGGGTGGTGGCGTCGTGGCAACTGGTGATCTCCGGAGTGCTGTCCACGGTGGGGATCGTGCTGCTCGCGTTGATGGGCTTCTTCCTGGTGGGCCGCGTGTCCAACCCGTTCCTGCTGATGCTGTCCGCGATCGGCCTCGTGGCGATCGTGGTGGTGGTGCAGTGGGCCGCCAGGAACCCCGACAGGATCGAGGAGGCCCTGCTGTCGTTGTTGGCGTGGGTCAACGCCCGGCGCCGCCGGCCCGCCGACCACGGTGCGACAGGGGTCCGCAAGATCGTGGAGCAGGCCGAGGCGGTCGAGATGACCAAGACCCAGTTCTCCAAGGCCTTCGCGTTCTCACTCCTCAACTGGGTCGCCGACATCGGCTGCCTGTGGGCGGCCGCCCACGCGGTCGGCGCCCAGCCCAGCATCGGCGGTCTGTGTATCGCCTACGTTACCGGCAAGATCGTGGCCTCCGCGCCGATCACCCCCGGTGGTCTGGGAACGGTCGAGTTCGCGCTCATCACCGCGCTCACCGCGGGCGGGCTCGGTGCGCACCAGGCGTTCGCGGCGGTGTTCCTCTACCGCATCGTCAGCTTCGTCCTCGTGGCGCTGGCGGGGTGGGTGGTCTTCTTCCTCTTCTACCGCGGTGCGGTGGAGATCGATCCGGATGCCGAACCCGCGGAGGACGACACCCCGCGCGAGGACGCCTCGTCGTCGTCGCCCCGCCTCCACCCCGACCAACCAGCCGTGATCGCCGCCCCGCCCGCCGGTCTCGCCGCGATGTGGCCGATGAGGGGCACGCCGTGGCGCGCCACCGTCCCCCACGACTCCGGGCCGATCCCCCTCTTGCGCGTCCGGGAGGACGGGACCCGGGACGCCGGGGAGGGTGAGGCCTCCTGCTCGCTGGGCGGCGGCGAGCACCGTGACGAGAGGGATCGGTGAGCCGAGTGGCCCTGCCGCTGATGTTCCTGTTGGACGTCGTGCTCGTGGGGGTGTTCGCGACCTTCGGGCGCGGCGCCCATTCCGAGGGCCTCGGGATCGGGCAGGTGTGGGGGACGGCGTGGCCGTTCCTGGTGGGTCTGGTGGTGGGGTGGGTCGTGGTGCTCGCCACGCGCCGCGACCCCGGGACCATCCGGTCGGGTGTCCTGGTGTGGGTCGCCACCCTCGTCGGCGGGATGCTGATCCGCGGGATCGGTGACGGACGGGTGCCGCACTGGAGCTTCATGGTGGTGGCCGCGATCGCCACCGGGGTGTTCCTCCTGGGCTGGCGGGCGCTGCGCGCGGCGGTGTCCCGGCGCCGGTCGGCCTAGCTCGTCAGAACCCCTAGCGGAACTCGGGCGGGATCTGGTCGAGCATGTGGGCCGGGACGGTGACGGTCTCGGGCAGTCGGACGCCGTCCGGGGCGGGCAGTCCCTCCGGGACCACTATGGTGACCGGTTCCGCGCGTCCTCCGGCGACGGGGGCGGGGGCGGGATCGAGGACGGGTGCGGTATCCGGCGCGGGGGCGGCCTCCGG
>NZ_JAALEE010000461.1:0-1085 GCF_014145265.1 Dietzia sp. CW19
GGCAAGGTCGACTGGGCCGCCCTCGTCGGCTCGCCCGGCCCGATCGTCCTTCGCACCACCGGCCGGCACCTGGCCGAGGCCGCCTCCAACCTCGCCGAGCAGGGCCTGGCCGCCGGCACCCCGGTCACCGTGACCTGCTCCGGTTCGCTCTGTGCCCAGAAGTCCGCCGACGGTACCCTGGCCACCATGGCCGAGGTCGGTCGCGACATGGACGGGGACCTGGTGGTCACCATCGGCAAGTCCGCCGGTGAGCGTCACCGCCACCAGTGGTGGGAGTCGCGCGCCATGTTCGGCTGGAACGTGCTCGTGCCCCGCACCAAGGCGCAGTCGGCCGAGATGAGCGACCGCATCGCCGAGCACGGCGCCGTGCCCGTCGAGGTGCCCACCATCGCCGTCGAGCCGCCCCGCAGCCCCGCCCAGATGGAGCGCGCCGTCAAGGGCCTCGTCGACGGCCGCTACCAGTGGGTCGTGTTCACCTCCTCCAACGCCGTGCGCGCCGTGTGGGAGAAGTTCGTCGAGTTCGGCCTGGACGCCCGCGCGTTCTCCGGTGTGAAGATCGCCTGCGTCGGCGAAGGCACGGCCGCCCGCGTCCGCGAGCTGGGCATCCAGCCCGAGCTGCTGCCCTCCGGTGAGCAGTCCAGCCAGGGCCTGCTCGAGGTCTTCCCGCCGTACGACGACGTGCTGGACCCCGTCAACCGGGTCCTGCTGCCGCGCGCCGACATCGCCACCGAGACCCTCGCCGAGGGCCTGACCGGCCGCGGTTGGGAGATCGAGGACGTCACCGCCTACCGCACCGTCCGCGCGGCCCCGCCGGCCGCCGAGATCCGCGAGATGATCAAGAGCGGCGGGTTCGACGCCGTGTGCTTCACCAGCTCCTCCACGGTCCGCAACCTCGTGGGGATCGCCGGCAAGCCGCACTCCCGGACGCTGATCGCCTGCATCGGCCCGCGCACCGCCGAGACCGCCGCCGAGTTCGGACTGCGCGTGGACGTGCAGCCGGACAACGCGTCGGTGCTCGACCTGGTGGACGCGCTCGCGGCCCACGCGGACCAGCTGCGTGAGGCCGGGGAGCTGCCGCCTCCTCG
>NZ_JAALEE010000462.1:0-3715 GCF_014145265.1 Dietzia sp. CW19
CCGCGCTACGCCCCGCTCCGCTCGACGGCGTGTCGCTCGCGGGCGCACTGGGCCGCGTCGCGGAGCGGACCCGCGCGGAGCATCCGGGGATCGAGGTGACCGCGGACTGCTCCCTCGAGGTCGACCCTCCCCCCGAGGTCGCCGCCGTGCTCGTCCGCGTGGCGCAGGAGGCGTTGGCGAACGCGGTCACACACGCCTCACCCTCGAGGGTCGAGGTGACGCTGACAGGGTCATCCACCGCGGTCGCGCTCGAGGTGCGCGATGACGGTCGGGGTTTCGACGTCGCCGCGCCGCGGCCCACCGCATCGTTCGGTCTGGACGGGATGGCGCGTCGGGTGTCCGGGCTGGGAGGAGAGTTCGACGTGAGCTCCGAGACCGGCGCGGGGACCACGATCCGCGCCGTGCTCCCGACGGTGGTGGGAGGCTCGGGGACATGACGACGACGAGCGTGCGCGTTCTGATCGCGGACGATCACGCGGTGGTCCGGACAGGCCTTCGCGCGTTGGTCGCGTCGGACCCCGCCATCGAGGTGGTGGCCGACGTCCCCACCGCTGACGGCGCTGTCGAGCGGGCGCGGATCGGCGACGTGGACGTGGTGCTCATGGACCTGCGCTTCGCGGGTGACGCCTCCGCGGGGGTCAGGGCGACCCGGCGACTCCGCGCACTCGGGTCACCACCGCAGGTCCTGGTCCTGACCAGCCACGACACCGATGCGGACATCATCGGGGCGATCGAGGCGGGGGCCTGCGGCTACCTCCTCAAGGACGCCGGTCCCGACGAGCTGCTGGCCGCCGTCCGCGCCGCGGCGGCCGGGGAGAGCGCGCTCTCCCCCACCGTCGCCGCCACTCTGATGAACCGGCTGCGCGACCCACGGCCGGTGCTGACCGATCGCGAGGTGGACGTGGTGCGGGCGGTGGCGACGGGCGAGACCAATCGGCAGGTCGCGGCGTCCCTGAACGTGTCGGAGGCGACGGTCAAGACGCACCTCGTGCACGTCTTCGACAAACTCGGTGTGACGTCCCGGACGGCCGCGGTGGCCAGGGCCCGCGAGCTCGGGGTGGTGTAGCGGCTACGGCGTGACCTGACGTCGGCGTGATCTTCGGTCGATACTCATCCGCCCACCTCGCCGGAGTTCCTAAGCTCGTCCCATGCGGAGACTCCCCTGGATCATCGGCGCTGTCGTCGTCATCGTCGTCGTCGCGCTGATCGCGGCGCCCTACCTCTACAAAGCCGTGCGTGGAGGTGACGACGCGCCGGCCGCGACCGTCTCCGTCGACGGAGCCGAGGAGGCGACCGGCACCCTGGAGGGCACGTGGGTGGTGGTGCCGGGGACCGCGCCCAACGAGACGACTGCCGGGTACACGGTCAACGAGATCCTGCGCGGGGAGCCGGTCACCGTCGTCGGCAGCACCGACCAGGTGAGCGGCCGGGCGGTCGTGTCCGGGACCACCCTGGAGTCCGCATCGTTCGACGTGCAGGTGGCGGGAATCGAGACGGACATCGACCAGCGCGACGCCCAGGCCCGCTCACCCCAGATCCTCGATGCCGGGTCCCATCCCTCGGCGACACTCACCGTGGCCGAACCCGTGGATCTGGCTGCGGTGCCGTCGGACGGCACAACGGTGTCGATCCCGATGGTGGTCGAGCTGACGATCAAGGGCACGACCGTCCGTGAGGACATTGAGGTGACCGTCCTACGGACGGGCGACGCCCTGATCGCCTCCGGCGCGGTCCCCCTCACCTGGGCCGAGGTCGGGGTCGAGCCGCCGAGCCTCGGCTTTGTCGCCGTGGAAACGTCCGGAACGATCGACTTCCTGGTGAGCCTGGCCCGGCAGTAGCCGTGCCTCGGTCTGAGGAGGTCCGATCTGCTCTCGCAGTCCGATCTCCATACGCACGACGTAGGCGATGAACGCGACGGGGATGACGGCGCTCCACGCCCACGCCGACCCTGCGGCGAGAGCGAACACCACCGTGGACGCCACACCGTACGCGGCGATGAGGCCACGGATCGACGCGATGCACGTCGTGATGGTCCGTTCGCTCCACCTCGTTCGCCAGAGTTGCACGGATCCTGAAAGCTCGGCCGCCAGGAAGAGCATCAGGCTCAGGGTGAGCAGCATGAAGTGAGCGGGGAGTTCCTCCGGACGCAGGCTGCCCTCGGTCGGGAACACACTCCTCCACGCTCCGACCGAGACACCCACCGCGCACAGGAGCAGCAGTACGACCATCGGGATGGCATAGGACGGCGACAGCGGATCCCATCTCTGCGACCTGCGGGCACGTCCCGGTTGTGGTGTGGTCACTCGTCTCCCCGCCTCGTCGTTGATCGCATGTCGGTCCTCTCCCGGTTCTTCCGATCGGTTCGACGGTTCGGAGGGGCTGCTCGGTTCCATCAGTTCGGGCCGGGCCCACCTGGCGGTGTCCGGCGGCCGACAGCAGCAGACGGTCAGCGGTAAACGTTCAGCTCGTCGCCACCCACCGGACACGGACCCGGCACCCGACCCTCCTACGGGCACCTGGTCAGTCACTCAGTCATTGCCCAGGAAAGGCCCCCGATGCGCTCACGGACCATCAGCTCAGGCGTCCTCACGGTCGCCCTCGCCGCCGGCGCGGCGCTGGCGATACCCGCCACCAGCGTGGTGACGTCGCCCTGGCCCTTCGACCCGCTGACGATCACCCCCGTCGCGCTCGGTGGCGCCTTCGCCGAGGACGACGACATGTCGGGTGTCGACATCGCGGCCGACGGCACCGCCTACGTGGTGAACAACGGCACCGGCACGCTGTACGTCCTGGCCCACGACCACAGTGCAGGCACCTACTCGCTCGCCCGCACCTTCGTCCTCACCTACCCCGACGGTTCGGGCCGACCCGATTCCGAGGGCGTCACCGTGGGGCCGGACGGCGTGATCTACGTGGCCACCGAGCGCAACAACGACGCCGGCAGCACCAGTCGCCCCTCGATCCTGCGCTTCGTCCTGCCCACCGACCGCGATTCCGGCACCCTCAGCGCCACGGACGAGTACTCGCTGACCTCCCTCACCGGGCCGATCGGCGCGAACGCCGGCCTCGAGGCCATCGAATACCTCCCCGAGGCGTTCGGCGGAGCCTTCGCCGTGGGCGTCGAGGGGACCGGGAAGGTCCACTTCGTGCGGCTGGATGACGGAGGTGCGGTGACCGAGATGCAGACGTACACCTCACCGTTCAAAGGCGTGATGGCGCTCGACCACGACGAGGTGTCCGGCGTCGTGCGGGTGCTGTGTGACGAGGTCTGCGAGGGACGCTCGGTCGAGATGACCTTCGACGGGACCGGGTTCGTCCCCGACGGCACCCTCTACGCCCGGCCGGTCGGCATGCCCAACCTCGCCAACGAGGGCTTCGCCTCCCACCGCGAGACCGTCGAGTGCCTCCTGGGAGGCGCCACCGGCACCGCCGAGCGGGTCAGGTTCCTGTGGGCCGACAACGCGGCCACCGCAGGGGTCGGTCTGCGCACCGCCGTCTCCGAGGCCGGTGAGTGCACGGTGGAGGACGACGACACCGTTGACGGGTCGCTCGACGACCTGGACACGGTCCTCGGTTCGCTCGCGGGCCTCAGTCCGGTCTTCGGATCGTCGGGCGACGCGCCGACCCTGGTGCCGACCCTTCTTCCGTTCCTCTGAGCCGGCACGATCGGCTCTGACGCACCGCGGCAGGGCCCGGCCACCATCCAGGGTGGCCG
>NZ_JAALEE010000462.1:3790-24465 GCF_014145265.1 Dietzia sp. CW19
AAGGTGCCGTGGCTGGGCGGCCGAACCCTGTCCAGGGCCCACCGGCCCAGGTGGTGGAGCTTCCACCTCTCCGGGTCATGAAGGGTGTGGGTTCGGGCGTCGCGCCAGTACCGGGACAGGTTGGCCGATCCGGCGGCGGTGCGCGTGCCTCCGAAGTCGAACAGCTCCGAACCCGCCCGACGCGCAGCTCGACCCGCGGCCACCTTCGCGGCGGCCGTGGCCAGGGACGCCTCAGCGACGGCCCGGGCACCGGGTGTGGTCTCGGCGTGGTGGATCCGCTCCCCCGCCACCACGAGTAGTGCCTCCGCCGACCGCACGGCCAGCTCGAGGTCACCGGCCTGGGCGATGAGGAGCGGATCGTCGGCCGCCCGGTCGACGGCGGCCTCGAACCACGGTCTGGCCTTCTCGGCGAGGCCGGCGATCGTGTCGACCGCACCCCGCGCGAGCCCGGTGTCGATCGCCGCGTGCAGCAGTTGCGCGCTGGTCCCGTACGTGCTCGGCCGGGCCAGGAGCCCGGTGTAGTCCAGCACCAGATCCGGATCCACCGCCACGTCGTCCAGGTCGACCGTTCCGCTACTGGTGGTGCGTTGACCGAAGGCGTCCCAGTCGGTGCCGATGGTCACCCCTTCCGCGCCCGCCGGAACATAGGCGATGACGCTGCCGCCGTCCGGCCCGAGCGCCCGCACCGCCAGGATGTCCGCGAAGGTCGCACCGGTGCAGTAGAACTTGGTGCCCGAGAGCACCAGCCGTCCCGTGCTGCGGCGTAGTGCGGTGGAATCGTCCCGCGTCGTCCTTCCCCCGAGTTCGGTCTGGGCGTTGGCGACCAGGGCACCATGAAGCACACGCTCGGACAATGATCGCCGCAGGACGTCCGAACCCCCGCGCCAAGCGGCGTCGAGGAACGTGAAATGGCTCTGCGGGATCTGCGCGAGGCTCCCGTCGGCGGCGGCGATCGTGGCGGTGACCGCCGCGACGGTGGAGACGGGCAGACCCGGACCCCCGTACTCCGTGGGTACCGTCAGTGCGAACAGGCCTGCGGCTGACAGCGCCTCCACCTGCTCGACGGGCAGCGCCTTCTCGGCATCACGCACGCTCGCACCCGCGGCGACGGCGGGGGCGAGCGCGCGCGCCGTGGCGATGGCGGACTCGCTCGTGATGGCTTCTCTTTCGCTGACGCCGAGCGCCATCAGCTGTACAGGGTGAAGGCCGGAGCGGTGTGGTTCAACGTCCAGTCCCCGATCTCTCGCGCCTTGTAGGCCACCGGGTCGTGCACCGTGTGGGTGCGCAGGTTCCGCCAGTGCCGGTCGAAGCCGTAGGTACTGGACGTGGCCCGTGCTCCCTGGATCTCGAACAGGCGCGAGGCCACCTCGAGCGAGACCTTGGTGGTGACGAACTTGGCTTCCGCGATCGCGATCGCGGTCTCGGCGCGTTGCTCCGCACTGAGGCCCGGGCCGAAGTCCAGAGCCTGCTGCAAGGCGGCACCGGCCCGGTCGGCCAACAGAGCCGCGCCGGTGATCCGTGCCCGTTGTTCACCGATCAGTTCAAGGATGTACGGGTCCTCGGTCGCCGAGTCGAGTCCGGAGGTCTCCCACGGGCTCGCGTTGAGTCTCGTCCAGTCGAGCGCCTCGGTGAACGCACCCTCGGCGGTGCCGATGTAGAAGTTGACGAACGCCAGCTGCCAGTGCGGTGTCACCAGCGTCTGATACGGCGAGAACCCGGGCGGGGAGTCCGGATCGCCCAGGATCTCGTGGCGTTCCACCCGGGTATTGCGGAATTCGACTCCTCCGGAGTCGGTCAGCCGTTGGCCGATGGCGTCCCAGTCGCCGTCGGGCTCGAACCCGGGGCGATCGGTGGGCAGGGTGAGGAACACCAGGTCGCCCTGGAACGACGCGGTGACCGAGAGTTGGTCGGCCACGCTCGCGCCCGATGCGAATGTCCGGCGCCCGTTCAGCCGGAAGGCGTCGCCGTCACGGGTGAGCTCCAGGCCGTCGGCTCCCCGCGGGTTCTGGACGCCGCCCCAGAACAGCTTCTCCTCCGCGTTGCGTCGTGAGAGTGCCTCGGCCTGCTCGGGCGTACCGAACAGGTGCGGGATCCGCTGTTGGGCGTAGTGATACCCGATGAGGTGGGCAATGGAGGTGTCGCCGCGCGCGATACGGCGGGTGATGTGCTGAGACTGTGCGAAATCCAGTCCCGAGCCGCCGAACTCGACGGGCTCGCCCACCTGCAGCAGGTCGTGCCGGCGGAGCAGGTCGATCTCGGCGGTGGGCGCGGCGTTCGCGCGGTCACGTTCAGCTGCGGTCACGCCCAGTTCCGCGGCGACCAGATCGGCCCGCCGGAGAGCGTCGTCGAATGCGGTCTGGTCGCCCGAGGTGCGCTGCCCTGAGTTGATGGTGGATGTCATCGGTGTCGTCCTTCTGTGATCGGGGAACGGGTGGGCTCGGGCTGAGTCGTGTCAGGTGGCGGGGACGAGGACGCCGTTACGGGCGAGTTCGGACTCGAGCCGCCCGCTGGCGAGCAGGTCTGCCTCGAGTTCGCGGACGAGCGGAAGGATGGTGGCACCGAAGTACTCCACGTCGTCGATGCAGTGCAGGAAACCGAGGAGGAAGAGGTTCACACCCCGCGTCTTGTAGGCGACGATCCGCTCGGCGATCTGCTCGGGGGTGCCGATGAGTCCGGTCCGGAAGCCGTCGTTGTACTGCACGAGGTCCGAGAACTCAGAGTCCTGCCACATCCCCTTGCCGTCGCCGGTCGCACTCCCGGCCTGTCTGACGGCGGATCCGAACCCCTCGACCGCCTCGCGGTCGGCCTTGGCGACGATCTCGCGGAGGACATCGCGGGCCTCGACCTCGGAGTCGCGACCGATGAGAAAGCCGTTGAGCCCGAACTTGACGGTGCGACCGTGCAGGGCGGCCTCGGTGGTCACCTCGACCACCTGCTCGGTGAGTCCGTCGAAGTCCTTGCCGTTGCTGAAGTACCAGTCGGAGACCCGGCCGGCCATGACCCGGGCGGCCGTGGAGTTCCCACCCTGGAAGATCTCGGGATGGGGCCGGCCCGGAATGTCGAGCGGCTTCGGTCTGAGGTCGAAGTCGTGCAGGCGGTAGAAGTCGCCGGTGAACTCCGCGTGGTCGTCGGTCCAGATGGTGCGGAGGTATCTGATGAACTCCTCGGCTCGGCGGTATCGCTCGTCGTGTTCCAGCCACGGCTCACCCAGCTTGGTGAACTCGTCCTTGAACCAGCCGGACACCACGTTGACCGCGGCGCGGCCGTTCGAGAGATGGTCCGCGGTGGCGAGCCACTTCGCCAGGACACCCGGTTGCCACAATCCCGGGTGGACAGCGGCGATGACCTTCAACCGCTCGGTCGCGAGAAGCAGCGCCAACGAGAAACTCGTCGACTCCTGCTGGTACGCGGCTCCGTAGGACGCGATGTACCGGACCTGGGTGAGCGCGTAGTCGAACCCGTTGTTCTCCGCGGCGACCGCCAGACGCCGGTTGTAGTCGTAACTCCAGTCGGTACGCTGCTCGATCGTCGACACGACCAGCCCTCCGCTCACGTTGGGCACCCAGTAGGCGAACTGCAGTGGTGCGGCGGCGGTCTCGAACTGTTGCTCAGGACTGATTTCGGGCATGGCTGATCAGGACTCCTCACGAGTTGGTCGGGGACTAAGGCGCACCGGCTCACCGGGCGATCGAGGTCCTCGCCTCGCCGGTGCTGCGGCCGTGCGGTAAGTCTGCGCACTGAGGCCGCCGACGTCGACGATTCGAATCTCGGTGGTGCTATTGGCAGTGGATCGCCGGGATCAGGAGCCGCCCCCGGACAGCGTCGGAGAACCCGGCGTCACGACGCGCGCGCCACGTCTGAATCATCGGGTCCCGCCTGTATCCGACTGAGACAACTCCGAGACCTGAGTCGGGAATACTCAACTACGGCGGTGAGTTGAACCGTGTGCGATCCCGGAGACGCCGGGCGCATCCCGACCAGTCCTGAAGGAGACCATCATGGCCACCACCACCCGTTTCGATCCGTTCCGTGAGCTCGATCGCCTCCTGGGCGAGGGGCTGCGCAGCGCGACCGCCTCCACCTCGCTGCCGATGGACCTGTACAAGGAGGGCGATCGCTTCGTGGGCCTCATCGACCTGCCGGGCGTCGATCCCTCCAGCATCGACATCGACGTGGAGGACCGCACGCTCACCGTCCGTGCCGAACGCCGCGCGCCCGCGGAGGGTGATGCCCAGTGGCTCATGCATGAGCGTCAGTCGGGCACCTTCGCCCGGCAGCTCGCCCTGGGCAAGGGCCTGGCGACCGACAAGATCGAGGCCGACTACAGCGACGGCGTGCTGCGCCTGGTGATCCCCGTGGCCGAGGAGGCCCAGCCGCGCAAGATCTCCGTCTCCCACGGCGCCCGGAAGGCCGAGCAGGCAGAGATCGTCGAGGGTTCCGCCGACCTCGGGAGCTGACCGCGGTTCTCGTGTCCACCTGACCACCGCCCGGCCCCCCACCAGGCCGGGCGGTGGTTCTCATCCGGCTCGCGCACCCCGGCCGCGTCCACGCGCTCACCTGCCGCCGCACGGCGCACCGGGATCACCCACCACCACCAGTACATCCGTCGCCCGGGACAGCCCCACGTACACCCTCTCGCGGACCCGGTCCATGCCGTCGTGGTGGTTGCACACCAGCACCACGGCGCGGCGCTCCAGGCCCTTGAACCCGAGCACGTGGCCGTAGAAGATGTCCTCGCCACTCCAGAACGTCTCCCAGTAGGTGTCATTCCCGCCATCCTGCAACTCGACCTGCATCGGGTGCCGCGATCCGGTGGTCAACAACGCGACGTCCCGCGATTCCCAGCCCTCGTCGAGCAGTCGCATGGCCTCGTCGTCGCCGGCCGCCACGGGGTCGGTGCCCTCCGGCACCTCGACGTAACGGACCGCGGGCCCCGAGCCGCCGCGCAGCTCCATCCGTTGTCCCACCAGGGGCAGGAAGGCACTGGCGATCTGACGCGTGTTACGCAGATTGTGATCGAGCACCAGCGGCACCAGGTCGACGGGCGGCCGACCGGTCCGCTGGAACACGCTCTGCCCGGCGTCGCCGACGATCATGAGACGGCCGAGCTCACGATCGCGCAGTGCACCGATCACCGGACGCCACCAGCTGTCGGCGAAGTCCTGGGCCTCGTCCACGATCACGGCGTCGAACCTCTTGCCGTCGGGCAGTTCGTCGGCGAGCTCCGCCATGAGGCGCGGGAGCTCCTCCTCCCACCACCGGACCGTCTCCTCGGACCGCACCCGCTCGTCGGGCCCGGCAGGAGCTCCCCACTCGACGCCCAGCGCGTGGAACTCCCCCACGTACGCAGGCCGTTCGCGTCTCGTCCATCCGCTCGTGACGCGTCTGAGGTATCCCGCGAGGCCGTGCGAGTAGCAGATCAACGCGACGCGCTGCCCGGCCCTCGACAGACGCCGCGCCTGCTCGAGTGCGAGGTAGGTCTTGCCGCTGCCCGCGCCACCACGGATCTCCACGCGCGGCAGCGCGTCGACCGCCCGGAGGAGCACCGATTGCTCGCGGGTGAGCGCGTCGGCGATGTCGGCGTTCTCCGCGGCGCGGGCCACCACATCCCGCTGCGGCAGTCCCCGGCCGCCGAGGACGTCCGCGAGGCGGGTGACGGTGTCCGCGGCGAGGAAGGGTCGATCCCTCGGCCCGGAGTTCCGCGCGAGACGGTAGGCGAGGGTGGCGAGCTGGTCGAGTTGATCACGATCGACGATTCGTTCGCGCTGTATGTCGGGACGTGCGAAATCCCCCGGGATCGAAGCGTGGGGGAAGACCAGCATGTGGGTCCAACGCTGGTGCTGCCGCGGCCATCGTGGGTCCGCGTCGACATGACCACGCAGGGCGTAGAGGGCATCTCGACACTGGGTGACGGGATCGATCGTGTGCTGCTTGCCGCCGGTCCCCTGTCGCCACCGGCCGTCCTCGATCGTGATCGATCCCGCCTTGATCTCCATCGCCACGATCCCCGCCCCGGGCATGGCCACGAGGACGTCCACCTCGTGCTCCTTCTCCGCGGTGGAGACGCGCTGCCCCACCACGATCAGGCTGTCGTCGGAGAGTTGATCGCGCAGGAGCTCGACGACCTTCTCCTCGGAGGGGTGGCCGTAGACGGGAGTGTCGGGAATGACGCGGGGCATGTTCCAGGAGTACCCGCCCGCGCCTGCGGATCGGGTCGAATCGCCGGGTCCTGCCGACACCGCACCGCGGTGAGACCTTCGCGACACCGTGTCAGCATGATACTGACATGGTGTTAGCATCTTCCCCGTTCCCGATGTCGATGCCGGAAGGCCTCCATGTTTCTCGCCCTACGCGAACTGACCTTCGCGCGATCCCGATTCACCCTGATGGGCTCCGTCGTGGCCCTGATCAGCGTCCTCATGGTTCTCCTCGCCGGGCTGTCCTCGGGACTGGTCAACGACGGCGTCTCCGGCCTGCAGCGCATGCCCGTCCAGGCCGTCGCGTTCGCTCCCGAGACCCGCACCGACTCGGCGTTCACCCGATCCGTGGTCGGGCCCGACCAGGTCGAGGCCTGGGCCGCACGACCCGACGTGTCGGTGGCCACACCGATGGGTCTGTCGATCATCAACGCCAGGACCTCCTCCGGGACCCCGGTGGACCTCACCCTCATCGGCGCGGACCCAGAGGGCCCGCTCGTTCCCGAGGTGGCCGAGGGCCGGGCGCCCGCGTCCGACGGGGAGATCCTCATCAGCGCCACCGCCGCCGATTCCGTCGGCCCGGGCGACACGGTGACGGTCGACCGACTGGGGATCCCCCTCGAGGTCGTCGGCATCGCGGCCGCCCAGCACACCTTCGGCCACGTCGACATGGCCTTCACCACCCTGGCCACGTGGCAGGACGTGCACGCCGGCACCCGCTTCGGCGAGGAGTCGCGCGCCGGCGCCCGTGAGGAGTACAGCGTCGTGGCCCTCGCCGGGGTCGACGGCGAGTTGCCCGACCTGGCCACCGGCGATGCCGCGGCCGACACCTCGGCGCGCACCCTGGAGGAGTCGTTCGACTCCTCGCCCGGATACCAGGCCGAGATGATGACGATGTCGATGATCACCTGGTTCCTGTACGCCATCTCAGCGCTGGTCGTCGGTGCGTTCTTCGCCATCCTCACCGTCCAGCGATCCCGCGAGATCGCTGTCCTGCGCGCCATGGGCGCCTCGACCGTGCGACTCCTGGGCGACGCGATCGGGCAGGCCTTCATCCTGCTGGCGGGGTCCATCGCGGTCGGTGTGGCCATCGGCGTGGGAGTGGGGTCGTTCCTGGTGGGCACCGGCATGCCGTTCGCCCTCGAGACCGGACCCATCGCACTCGGAGCCGCCCTCCTCCTGACTCTGGGACTGGTCGGCGCCACCCTCGCCACCATCCGCATCACCGCCGTCGACCCGCACAGCGCACCGGGAGAGAACCGATGACCACCACCACACACACCGGCGACGCCTCCACCCCGGGCCTTCGCCTGAGCGGTGTCGAATTGACCTTCCGGGACGGCGACCAGACCGTCTACGCGCTGGCCGGTGTCGACGTCGAGGTGGCCCGTGGCGAGGTCCTGGCCGTGGTCGGCCCCTCCGGAGCGGGCAAGTCGAGCCTCCTGGCCGTGGCCGGCGGACTGCTGTCCCCGACCTCAGGCACCGTCGAGGTGGGCGGCCGCGACATCACCGGTCTCGGTCGCCGGGACCTCACCCGGTTCCGGCGCGACCACGTCGGGTTCGTGTTCCAGTCCGGCAACCTTGTGCCCGCTCTCACCGCGCGCGACCAACTCCGGCTCGTGGGAACACTCGGCGGAGACCGGTCCCGGCGTCGCGATCCCGACCACCTGCTCGAGGCCGTCGGTCTGACCCACCGCGCGCGCCGCCGCCCGGCCACCATGTCCGGCGGCGAGCGTCAGCGGGTGGGCATCGCCCGCGCCCTGATGTCCTCGCCGGATCTGCTGCTGGTGGACGAACCCACCGCCGCGCTGGATCGCAGGACCAGCCACGACGTGGTGCGCCTGCTCGCGGAGGAGACCCATCAGAACGGCGTCGCGACGGTTCTGGTCACGCACGACCACGAGATCCTCGAACACTGCGACCGGGTCCTGGAGATGGTCGACGGGCGGCTGCACGCGCACGTGTGACCTGATGGACACGTATGATCGGGCCTCCGCCGAGAAGGTGACGGGAGACCGACATTCCACGTATCGACGCCCCCACCGTGGGCGAACACCGGGACGCCAAGCGTCGGGCCCTGCTCGACGCGGCCCGGTCGATGCTCTCCGAGGCCCCCGGTACCCCTCCCGACATCAACGAGCTGACCGCCCGGGCGGGCATGACACGGTCGAACTTCTACACCTACTTCTCCTCGCGCGCGGAGTTGGTCGTCGCCGTGGCGGAGGACCTCATGCCACGGTGGATCGACACCGTCACGGGAGCAGTGCGTGACGCAGGCGGCGGCCGCCGGGGGGTCGTGGCCTACGTGCACACCACCCTGGATCTGGTCGCCGCCGGTGACCACGCGATCCTCACCGCGCTGGCCGCGCAGCTCCCCGACGGCCCGGCGCGCGAGCGGCTGACCCGGATGCACACCGAGATGACCACCCCACTGCGCGAATCGCTCGCCGAGTCCTCCCGATCCGATCCACAGTTGACCACCGAGCTGGTCATGGCCGTGACGTTCAAGGCCTCCGAACTCATCGAGGGCGGGCGGCCACTGGACGAGGTACTCACCGCGGTGGACGCCCTGATCGATCCGCCCTGATCGATCCGCCCGGGTGAAAGGCGAGGTGGCACGGCGACGGGGTCGTGTCCCACGAGTCGTGCGTCACCCCGGCCCGATCGCCCACCCCGTCGTCATCTGCCCGGCGAACACCGGCAGCCGCGCGAGGATCCGGTTCTGCTCGGCCCGCGGCCGGAAGCCCACGTCCAGGTAGCCCGGCGCCTCCGCCGGCCGGTCGCGCACGAGCGACCGGAACGCCGGCACGAGATCCTGCTCGATGTACTCCCAGCGCGGTTCCCTGTCGGCCCAGTTGAACGCGGGCAGCGGGGTGTGCAGCACCGTCGGTCGGCCGTTGACGTCCGCGCGCACCGACAGCGGGCGGAACCCACCCAGGGTGGAGGCCCCGGGGATATCGGGGGAGCCGCCCACCGTGGTGATGTAGGTGAGCACCCGACCGACGTCCCCTCGGCCGGCCGCCGTCGCGTCCCACTGGTCGGCGATGATCTGGTTCTGCTCCCGCGACGCCATCCGCAGCAGCGCCTCCGACCTGCCGTCCGGTGAGCCCTCGTCGAGTCCCCGCCAGGCCTCGAGCGCGTACTCGTCATACGCCCCGCCCGCCGCGAGTTCCCTGACCGCCGGCAACCCCCCTGCCAGGTAGGCCTCATGCATCGGGACCATGTCCATGAAGATGTTGCGCTGCATGATCAGCAGCCGGTGCAGGTACCAGTCCACGTCCGGTCGCGTGAGCGTCGGACCGGCGGTGGCCAGTAATCTCACGTCGCGCGGCATCCCGGCCGCCAGCTCCCACGGCACTCCACCGAGGGCGTCACCGACCCCGGTACCCACCTCGTGCACCCCGGGCACGCTGAGCACGCCCCCCACCTCGTCGAGGTCCCAGAACCCGGCGGCGAACGACATCCCGGCCATCCCGGCCATCCCGGTCCACCAGAACCCGTCGTGGGAGTTGTACAGCCGCAGGTAGTTCACGTACACCTTGTCGACCGTCTCCAGGTTCGCCTCCAGCCCCCGGGCCGGCTCCCACTCGTCGAGGTCGATCCCCGCGTTCTGGGCACCGACGACCAGCCAGTACTGGCGGGCCAGGGTCCCGTATCGCTCCGGCGCCACGCCCGCGGCCCGCACCACGTCCAGCGCCGCCCCCAACTCGTCGCGATCGGTGGTCATGGAGGTGGAGAAGCCTCCCGCCGACTCACCGTGCGGGTTGTCGGCCGCGACGTCCAGGTAGACGGCATAGGGTTGCGCGCTGACGTGGGCCGGCAGGTGGACGAACGCCAGGACGGCCACGAGGAATGCGGCGATGACCTCGCCGAAGACGCGTTGGGATCGAGTCGTCACTGGTCCCCCGAACCGCTGGATGTGATTCAGGTCACTCTAAGCCAGTCCGGCCGGGCCCGCGACCGGACACGCGGAGCCGCCCACCCCGATGAGGCGGTTCGGGGTGACAGGGGCAACAATGAACCCCGTCCATCGTCGATCAGCTTTCCAGGTGACAAGGAAGTCCACGTGAGCACCTCCATCGATCAGGCCCCGGCCCGGAGCGCAACCCGAGATCTCGCCCAGATCGCGGTGTTCGCCGCCCTCATCGTCGTCCTCGGTCTCCCCGGTCAGATCAGCATCGGCTCCGCCGGGGTGCCGATCACGCTGCAGACGCTCGGCGTCATGCTCGCCGGCGCCCTTCTGGGCTGGCGCAAGGGACTGCTGTCGGTCCTCGCGGTGATCGTGATCGGTCTCGCGCTGCCCGTCCTCGCCGGCGGTCGCACCACCCTCACCGCGCTGGCCAGTCCCACCGCGGGTTTCCTCATCGGCTGGCTCCCGGCCGTCGTCGTGATCGGCCTGCTCACCGCGATGCTGATGCCGCGGTACCGGCTGATCCCCGGGCTGCTCATCAACATCCTCGGCGGCATCGTGGTCATCTACGCCTTCGGCGTGGTGGGCATGCTGATCCGCACCGAGCTGACGTTGACGGCCGCGATCGCGGCGAACGGCGTCTTCCTCCCCGGCGACCTCGTCAAGGCGGTCATCACGGCGGTCGTCGCCGTGCAGGTCCACAAGGCGCGGCCCGGTCTGATCGCCCCGCTGCGTGGGCGTCGTCCGACCCCCGCGTGACCGACCCCCGCGTGGCCGACGACCGAGGCACCGAGATCCGCTTCGACGGCGTCAACCACGCCTACGGTGACCGGACCGTCCTCGCCGACATCGATCTCGTGCTGTCCGAGCGGCGAATCGGGATCGTCGGCGTCAACGGCGGGGGCAAGTCGACGCTCGCGCGGATGATCAACGGGCTGGTCGTCCCCACCTCGGGCACGGTGACCGTCGACGGCCTCGACACGCGCCGCAAGGGCGCGCAGGTGCGCCGCCGGGTCGGCTTCTGCTTCACCGATCCCGACACCCAGATCGTCATGCCCACCGTGGCGGAGGACGTCGAGTTCTCCCTGCGCCGATCGGGCCTGAACCGCGAGGATCGACGACGACGGGTCGACCAGGTACTCGCCACCTACAACCTCTCCGATCACGCCGATCACCCCTGCCACCTCCTGTCCGGCGGTCAGAAGCAACTACTCGCCCTGGCGGCGGTGCTGGTGATCGAGCCCTCGGTGATCGTGGCCGACGAACCCACCACCCTGCTCGACCTCCGCAACCGCGCGCTGGTGGCCGAGACCTTCGCCGGACTCCCCCAGCAGCTCGTGGTGGTGACCCACGACCTGGACCTGGTGGCCGACTTCGACCGCGTGCTGGTGGTGGACGGCGGCCGGGTGGTGATCGACGACGCCCCCACGGCCGCGCTGTCGGGGTACCGCCGGATCGCGCTGCGTCCGGGCTCGGGTACCGGATCGGGATCGGGATCGGGATCGGATACCGCTTCGGGGCCGGGGGTCTAGGTGTTCGCCACCTACCAACCCGGGCACTCGCTGCTCCACCGCCTGCCGGCGGGCCTGAAGATCCTCCTGGTCTGCGCGCTGATCCTCGCGGTGTCGCTGTCGGTGCGGGACGCCTGGCACGTGCTGCCCGCGCTGGGGTTCGCCGCGGCGCTCTATGCGATCGGGCGCATCCGGCCGCGCGCCGCCTGGGACCAGGTGCGTCCGGTGCTGCCGATGTTGCTCGCGATCCTGGTGTTGCAGTGGATCGTCGCCGACCTCGACACCGCTCTGCGCGTGAGCGGTGCGCTTCTGGTGGCGGTGGCGGTGGCGGGCCTCGTCGCGCTGACCACCAGGGTCTCGGACATGCTCGACGCGGTCACCCGGGCCGCCCAGCCACTGCGCCGCGTCGGGGTCTCGCCGGATCGGGTGGCGCTCGTACTGGTCCTGACGATCCGGGCGATCCCCCTGCTCGCCCGGCAGCTCCGGCAGGTGACCGAGGCCCGCAAGGCGCGCGGTCTGGGCATGTCGATCAGGGCGCTGGTCGTACCCACCGTCCTCGGGGCGCTCACCACGGCCGACCAGCTCGGCGACGCGTTGGCGGCCCGCGGCGTCGACGACTGAGCGCCCCGGCGGGGCGAACTCCGGGGCCGAGCCCACCCTCCTCGGCGAGTGGTCGCAAATACGCCGAGCGGGAGAATTCGCCCTGGGCAAACGCGATCGAAATCGACCACTCGCTGCCGCTGGCGTCGTACCCACATGCCACCATGAACGCCATGTCCGCGCTGGCCCGCTTCTTTGCCCTCACCCGGCTGAACGCGGAGTCTCCGACCCTCGCGCTGCTGCGCAGCCCGCTTTGGCCGCTGATTGTGGCGGTTCTGAGGGAGATGTTCGAGGGCTCCTCCCGCCGGGTGCCGTCAGCGGAGCTCTACGAGTTCCTCGACAGGACGTTGCTGGCGGTGCGCGACTCCGGTGCGGATCTTCCCGGGACCGCACAGTCCTACGTGCGGGCGTGGGTGGACGCCGGCTGGATGCTCAGGCGTCCAGGAACCGCCGCGACCGGCGAGACGGTAGAGCCCACACAGTCAGCCCTGGTGGCCGTGGACTTCCTCGACGGTCTGCAGACCCCGCGTCGCGGACTCACCGTGTCACGGGTCGAGACTCTGACCCGCCAGCTCGAGGACCTCGCCCGGGACACCGATCCATCGATCCAGGGCCGACTCGCGTCCCTCACCCGGGAGCGGGAGCGGATCGATGCCGCGATCGCACGCGTCGAGGCGGGCGAGGTCGAACTCGCGGATCCCGAGCAGGTCCGGGAGAAGGTGGCCGAGATCCTGCACGGCGCGGACGACATCCCCGCCGACTTCGCACGGGTCCGCGCTGAGTTCGACTCGCTCAACCAGGATCTTCGTCGTCGTCTCCTGGACCAGGACGGTGCCCGCGGCGACGTGCTCGACGCGGTCTTCGGGGGTGTCGATCTCATCGGTGACTCGGAGGCGGGTCGGAGTTTCTCGTCGTTCTACTCGGTCCTCCTCGACCCCGAGCGCTCCGCTTCGGTCGACGCGTGGATCAACGACATCCTGAGCCGACCGCAGGTGGCGGACCTCCCGCCGGCCGCGCGCCGCGAACTGCGCTCGCTGTTCGAGGAGATGGAATTGGCGGGCGCCGAGGTCAACGGTGTCCTCACGTCCCTGTCGCGGAGCCTTCGGCACTTCGTCGCGACCGATGCCTACGTCGAACACCGTCAGATGATCGCCCTGATCCGGTCAGCCCGGTCCGCCGCGGCCGAAGCCAGCAGGACGAATGCTGCCCGACCGACCACGTCGATGTCCGTCCCGCTCCGCCGGATCGGCATGTCCGTCCGATCGGTGAGCGCCCTGCGCCTGAGGAACCCCGGGGAGGAACGCGTGGCGGCGGAGGTCTCCCACCACGACACGGGCATGGCCGACCTCTCCGCACTCACCGCGCTCGTGCGCGCCTCGGAGATCGACGAGGTCGAACTCCGCGCCCATGTCGACGACGTGGTGAGCCGACTCGGACCGTCGTCCATCGGCACCGTCCTGCGCGAACACCCCGCCACCCAGGGCGTGGCGAGTGTGGTGGGCCTGCTCAACCTGGCCATCAGGGGCCACGTGCAGGCCCCACCGGACGCCCCGGACGCGACGGAGACCATCACGTGGACAGGCGCGGCCGGTTCCGAGCACACCGCCCGGATCCCTACGCTGGTGTTCACCGCCGACCGATCGAACGAGGAGAACACGTGACGGCTCCCCCGGGAGACGGTGCCCCGCCCACCGCCGCGTCGACCGATGCCCCGGCCGACGACCGCGAGGCGTTGTGGCCCGGAGACACCGGGACGCTGTCCTTCGCGTCCCGACGCGCGCTCGCCCGCCTGCTCACGGGTCTACTGGTGCAGGCGCATCGCCAGCCGGAGATCTGGGCAGCGGTCGTGTCCGACGAGCCCGCGCTCCGCTCAAGGCTCGCGGACGTGTTCCTCGACCTTGTCCTGGACCACGACGCCGGGATCGCGTTCACCCGTCAGGTCGACACCTCCGTCCACGTCGAGGTACCCGCTGTCCTCCGAACCGAGACCCTCTCCCATATGGACACCGTCCTACTCCTGCACCTGCGGTCGGAGTTGTCAGTGGCCCCGCCCGGCGAACGGGTGATCGTCGACCGCACCGACGTCGCCGAACAGATCGACGTCTATCGCCAGGTGATCGACTCCGACCGGGCCCGCTACACCCGAAAGTTCGACGCCTCGTGGAACCGGCTCAAGACGTACTCGCTGCTCACCGAGACCGAAACCGAGGGACGTGCCGAGGTGTCTCCGGTCCTCCGGCACCTCTTCGATGCCGACGTGGTGGCGGGTATCCGCGACGAGTACCGGGGGTTGATCGCCGCGCACGGCGATGCCTCCGACGAGGGCGCCTCCCTGTTCGACGACGACGAGGCGGACGACGATGCCGGATGATCTGAAGTTGCCCGGTATGCCGGAGCACCCCGGGCAGAGGCGGCTCTCGCGAATCCAGGTGTGCAACTGGGGCACGCTCGACGGGTATCACGACGTCGCGGTCCCCAGGAAGGGCTTCCTGGTCACCGGCGGTTCCGGCTCCGGCAAGTCGACCCTGATAGACGCGGTCTCCGCCGTACTCGTCCCGCCCGCTCACCTCCGGTTCAATGCGGCGGCCCAGGAAGAGGCCGGCCGGGGCTCCGGGCGCACGCTCGTCTCGTATCTCCGCGGCGCGTGGCGCCGAGGGGCCGACGGCGAGACGGGCGACCTCGCCTCCGTCTACCTTCGCCCCAAGGCCACTTTCTCGGCCATCGCGCTCACCTACTCGAACGGGACGGGGAGCAGTGTGACGCTGCTGCTCCTGCTCTACGCCCGTTCGGGCGACAACTCCGCGACCGGGATCAAGCGCCTCCACGGCGTCGCCGAGCACCCCTCCGACTCCCCCCTTGATCTGACGGAGATGTTCGGTCACCTGCGCAACGGGATCGACAAGCGAGCGCTCAAGCGCGAGTTCCCGGACATCAGGTTCCACGACAGCTATTCGGCCTTCGCCGCGGCGTTCCGGCGCCGGCTGGGCATCGCGTCGGAGGCCGCGCAGTTGCTCCTCCACCGGACTCTGTCCGCCAAATCCCTGTCCAGCCTCGATCAGCTCTTCCGGGACTTCATGCTCGACGAGCCGGACACGTTCGCCGTGGCCGACCGGGCTGTCGAGCAGTTCGCCGAACTGCGGGAAGCGCACCGGTCGGTGGTCGACGTCCGTAGACAGATCTCTCACCTCGAGCCGCTCGCGGACCTGAGTGCCTCACGGATCCAGGTGCTGGGGAGGGCCGAGGAACTCGACGCCGAGAGCTCGGCCTTCCCGGCCGTGCAGGTGGCCGTTACCACCGCGCTGGTCGAGGAGGAGCTGTCGACCGCGCGCGGAGCCCTCGTCGCCGCCGAGGCCGCCGTCGCCACTGCCCGTGATCAGCTCGACTCAGCCAGAACGACCAGCGACGACCTCCGCTCCCGGTTGCGGGGCAGTGCGGGCGCCGGGCGCGACGAGCTCGCGCGGGAGCTGGGCCGCGCGCTCGACCACGCAACGTCGGTGACCTCCCGTCGCGAACGGGCGGCCACGGAGCTCGAGCGACTCGGCGGCACACTTCCGGCCACCGCCGAGGACTTCGCCGTCCTCCTCGCCAGGCTCGACCGGGACGACGCGGACCAGGAAGCCGAGCGAGCGCGTGATCGGAAGAAGCTCCGCGAGGTCGCCGGGGACCTCAACGAGGAGTCGAGCACCCTCGCCCGTGTGACGGCCGACCTCCAGGCGCTGCTCCGTCACCGCTCGAACATTGATTCGCGCCTCTTGGCAGCGCGGGACCTGGTCTGTCGTGCGGCTGGGGCCAATCCCCGCGAACTCCCGTTCGCGGGCGAGTTGCTCGATGTGTCCTCCGAGCATGCGAGGTGGCGGCCGGCAGCCGAACGGGTGCTCTCCGGCTTCGCGCGGACGATGCTCGTCCCCGACCATCTCCGCGCCGCGGTCACGCGCGCGGTCAACGACACGCATCTGGGCATTCGGCTGGTCTACGAGGTCGTCGACACCACCGATGACTCGCCTGCCAAGAGGACCGGCCCGGACAGCCTGGTCCGAAAGATGGAGCCCGCCCCCGGTCCGTTCCAGCAGTGGATGCGTCGTCGACTCGCGAGCGAGTTCGACCTGACCTGCGTCGAGTCCTCCGACGAATTGGGCGCCCTGGAGCGGGCGGTCACCCTGCACGGCCTCATCAAGCGTGGTCGGAGGTTCGAGAAGGACGACCGACGCAGCATCGACGATCCGGCGGTCTTCCAGCTGGGTGGTCTCAACGACGCCAAGGTGGAGGCGCTCACCGCTCGGCGCGATCAGATCCAGTCCCGGATCGACTCCGCGGAGAGCCGGTGGGCGGCGCTGGAGAACCTCGACGCCGATCGACGCTCCCGGCAGCAGGCGGGAGCTGCGCTCCGCGGACTGCGGTGGGAGGAGATCGACTCGACCACCGCCCAACGACGGGCCGACGACGCCCGAGAGCGGCTCGACCGGTGGCGCGAGGCGCACCCGGAGGTTGCCGAGATGGAGCGGGAACTACGTGATGCCGAGGAGTTCCAGTCGCGGGCGCAATCGACATACGATGCGGCCACCGGTGACCGAGCAGTCGCGGCGAACCACGTCGCCGGGCTGCAGGCCCGCCTCGCGCAATTGGCCGAGCGTAGTGCCTCCGAAGAGTCCCACGGTGCTGCCGATCCCGACGCCGCCGACCGGATCCGCGCGCGCCTGTCCGCCGCCACACGCAGGCTGACGGCCGACAACGTGCAGGACGTATGTCAGCGGGCCGAACGCGCGATCGCGGTGGAGCAGTCGGCCACCGCCACCGAGCGCGACCGCATCCACCGGCGCATCACGGCGATCCTCACCTCATATCTCGAGATCTGGCCCACGATGAAGGCCGACCTCAAGTCGGACCCGGAGTTCGTCGGTGAGGCGGTGGAGGTGCTCGTCCGCCTGCGGCGGGACAGGTTGGCCGATTTCGAGGAACGCTTCCTCGGCCTCATCGGCGAGATGCAGACCCGCAACCTGGGCGAGCTCGCCCGCCGCATCCGCCGGGCCCGGTCGGAGATCGAAGCCAAGATCCGACCCGTCAACGAGTCCCTTCATCGATCGGAATTCTAGTCGGGACGCTGGTTGCAGATCGAGGTGCGGGACCGGCGCTCGGAGACCGTCACCGACTTCCTCGGTGACCTGGAAACGGCCCTGACCGGCGCACTCGACAGCCGCACCGTGGACGCCGCGGAGGCGGGTTTCGCCGTGATGTCACGTCTGCTCGACAAGCTCGGGTCGGCGGACGCCGGCGACCGTCGCTGGCGGCAGACGGTGCTGGACACCCGCAAGCACGTGGGGTTCATCGGCATCGAGATCGACGCCGACGGCGCCCCGACCAACTACCACGATTCCTCGTCCGGGCTGTCCGGCGGGCAGGCGCAGAAGCTGGTGTTCTTCTGCCTCGCCGCGGCGCTGCGCTTCCAGCTGGCCGACATCGACGCCGACGTCCCCGGCTACGGGACGGTCGTTCTGGACGAGGCGTTCGACCGCGCCGATCCCGAGTACACGCGTCGGGCGATGGACGTGTTCACCGACTTCGGTTTCCACATGGTCCTGGCCACCCCGCTCAAGCTCCTGCAGACCCTCGAGCCGTACATCGGCGGACTCGTGGTGGTGGGCAACGACGACGGCAGCCACTCCCGGATCGAGCGCGTCACCTGGGACGAGGCCTGATGGTGGGTACCCGCTCGGAGCCGCGCGACCCAGACCAACTGACGGCCGCGTGTGCCACCCGGTTCGCCCGGGTCCACCGTCGGTGGCTCGCCGACCCCTTCGGCGGGGACGCCGAGGTCGTCCGGTTCAGCACGGCGCCGCCGACCGCCGCGAACGCAGCCGAAGACCCCAGTGGGACAGCGGCGTGGATCAGGCGATGGCGCGAGTTCGAGAGCACCCATGGAGGACCCGATGTCCGGCTGACCTGGGCGGACCGCCGCCTGCCCGGGTTCGGGGTCGTACCGCTCCCGCAACGCGTTGAAGTGGTCGGCGCCGACACCATCGCCCACATCGCGGACCGGGCGTCGCGGTGGGCTCGGCTGCTGAACCGCACGCTCCGGATCATCGACCTCGGGCCCGATCACTCCATGCTGCGCCGCGCCGCCGCAGAGACCTCGGCCACCTGGGAGGACTGGGAGGAGGGCGCGTTCGACCAGCTCCTGGCAGTGTGCCGCTGGGCACTCGCGAACCCCACCGCCGGGCGTCGTGCCCGCGAGATCGCGGTCCCGGGGGTCGACACCAAGTGGATCGAGACCCGGACCCGGGTGGTCGAGGCTGTGCTCGACGCCGCTCGGGCCGGCGTCGACGACGCGGTCCGCGGGACGGCCACCGGGCTGGGATTGCTGGGCCCGGACGTCCGCATCCGCATGAGGGTGCTTGATCCGGACATCGCGTTCCCGTTGCGTGACGTCGAGAGCCCGGTCGATCAGCTCGCCACTCTGTGGCGTACCTCGGGGGGACCGCCTCACCTCGTCGTCGTCGAGAACCTCACCACCTTCCTCGCCCTGCCGGACCTCCCCGAGACCGTCGCGTTGTTCGGCCGGGGGTTCGCGGTCGACGCCGTCGCCGCCCTGCCCTGGGCACTCCGCGCTCACATCGCGTACTGGGGCGACCTCGACTCGCACGGCTTCGCGATCCTCGACCGTCTACGCCATCACGCCCCGCACGCCGTGAGCGTTCTCATGGACACCGAGACCCTGGACGCATGGCGCGAGTATGCGGTGCCCGACCCCTCGCCGACCCGGGCCGCGCCATCGCGCCTCACACCGGATGAGCTCGACGCGCTCGAGGCGCTGACGACCGGCGGGGACCTCCGGCTCGAGCAGGAGCGCATCCCCTGGGACTGGGCGCTCCCGCGCCTCCACGCAGTGTGGAGCTGAGCCCGGACACCGTCGGCCAGGTCCCCTGGGGTCGTCAGGGCAGTCCGCGGACCCACCACTCGATCACCATCTTCTGAACGCTTCACGCGACGCGGTGAGTTGCGGTGATCGGGTCGCGTCGCCCGCAGGGTCGATGACTGGATCAATCGGCGCGCCTAACTCCGGGGCCGAGTCCACCCTTTTCGGCGAGTGGTCGCAAGTACGCCGAGCGGGAGAATTCGCCCTGCGCAAACGCGATCGGAATCGACCACTCGGCGGGGGGGGTCGGCGGGGCGCGGTCGGCGCGGCGGTGCGGACGAGGCGCGGTCGGTCGAGCACTGCACGTAGCGCCGCTGTGTGAGACGCGGCGCTGAGTATCGTTGGGATCATGCCCCGCACCCATCGGAGAACCGCCCGCGGCACCTCCGCCCACGCCCCAGTCGACCGTCGCCCGGAGGCTTCCGCGGAGGTGGCCGTGCGCTCGTCCCCCGTCGCGGGTCTTCTCGGTTCGGTCTTCGGGGTCGCGGCGGCGGTGACGCGCCTGGCACGACCCAAGGCCCTGCACCCCAAGGGCATCGTCGCCCAGGCGACCCTGAGCGTGACCGGGGTCGGCCGAACCGGTTCACCACTCCTGGACATCACGGGCAGGTGGCCGGCGACGATCCGTTTCTCGCGCGCCGTGGGTCTGCCGGACGTCGTCCCCGACATCGGCGGGATGGCCATCCGCATCCACGCCGACCGCCCCGTCGACATCCTGCTCGCGAGCACGGGCCTGGGTCCGATCAGTCGTTACGTACTGACCACGGGATGGCGCACGACCGGCCGCACCATGACCTCGATGTTCCCCGTCAGGGTCGCCGGGCGGCAGCTGTTGTTGGCCGCCATCCCGACAGGCGACGGCGGCACGTGGACCCTCCAGCACGCCACTCCGCTGGGCAGATGGGAGACCCTCGGGCGTGTGACGGTGGACACCTGGGAGGACGACGACGAGAACCTGCACTTCGATCCGGTGGGGAACCGCCTGCCCGGATCGCGGTATCCGCGTCTGCTCGGCGCGTTGCGGGATCGGTCGTACCCGGCGCCCGACGAGGGCCCGGAGACGACCTGATCCGCCCGAGCGCTCAGGATTCGGCCGCACCCCTGCGCCAGTAGCCCATGAACGACACGGCCCCCTTGGGGATCCCGGCGCCGTCCACGGCGAGGCGGCGCATCGCGCGGACCAGCCCCGCCTCCCCGGCCAGGAACACATACGGGTCCCCGGCGGAGACGGTGGTGGCCGTCTGCCATTCCCGCTCGGCGGGACGGCGCCCGTCGAGGACCGACTCGACGCATCCCTGACCCACGCCCAACAGTCCGGCGAGGTGATGGACGAGCGCGTGTCCCCGCTCACCGGACCGCGAGAACAGGGTGACGGTCTCCGGCGCCTCGGCCGACAGCGCGAGCACGTCGGCCGGTGTCGGCAACTCCAGGACGATCCGGACCTCTCTCGTCCCCCGTGGCTCCGCGGCCAGCTCCCCGGCGATGGACAGCAGGGCCGGCGCCGCGGTCTCGTCACCCGCGCACACCACCCGGCCGGCGGCTCCGGG